>JAGQSN010000234.1 GCA_020439555.1 Acidimicrobiales bacterium
TGCGACCTTCGGGTTATGAGCGTACCAATGCGTACCAGATTGTGCCCTTGAGCTGGGGTTTCGTCGCTCAGTCTACGCCGGTCGTGCCAGCCCGTCCACCCCCGTACCGCGCCGCGCAGTAGAAGGAACAGTAGAAGCCACGTCCCTTCGTGGCGGGGCGAATCGGCCAGCGTCGACCGGCGCGGCCCGCGCTCCCGAGTAGGTCTGGCCACGAACTCGGCACTCCGTCGAGGTTGATCGTCGGGGTCCACGAGCGTGGCACGGTTCGACGGAGATCGCGTTCAGGCGGCAGCTCGCGGAGCGAACATGATGACGGCGACGCCGATGAGGCAGATGGTGGCGCCTAGGTAGTCGTAGCGGTCGGGCTTGAAGCCGTCCATGACGATGCCCCAGGCGAGGGAGCCGGCGACGAAGATGCCGCCGTAGGCGGCGAGGATGCGACCGAAGTTGTTGTCGTCTTGGAGGGTGGCGACGAAGCCGTAGGCGGCGAGTGCAGCGATACCGGCGCCGATCCATGCCACGCCGCGGTGCTCGCGGACGCCTTGCCAGATGAGCCACGCACCGCCGATCTCCGCGACCGCGGCGAGGATGAACAGCGCGACGACGCGGGCGACACTCACCCCGACAGGCTCGCTCGTTCCGCCGATGTGGCGCGGGATGGTCTCTCGGTGACCGTGGCGGGGCTCACGGCACGCGGTGACGGGTCGGCGCCGAGACCGGCACTGGTTCGCCCGCGGTCTCGCAGCCGCTGGCGCCCGTGGGCCGGCGAGTCCGGGCGAGGATCCACGCGCCGCCGATCAGCACCACGGCGATGGCGGCGGCGAGGCCGAGGAAGATTCCGGCAGTGGCTGCGAGCCCGGCGGTCAGTCCGAGTGCGGCGATGATCGGCGGCGCGCAACAGACAACGCAGGCTGCGGCGACGAAGCCTCCCCGCCCGACGGCTTGGCGGATGTTCATGACGCGGCTCCGATCAGCGCGTCGATGACGGGCTGTGCGTCGGCGGGGCCGGCGATGTCCAGAACGACGCCGTCGACACCAACCGCGAGCGTGAAGGTGAAGAAGCGACAGCAGTCCTGCTCCGCGGCGACGAGCGCGGCGATGCCAGTGACGTCGGCATCGCGCCCGAAGCTGAGTCGGGTGCCGCCGGCGATTGCTTCGCGTCCGAGGGCATCGGCCACCGTCGCTTTCCATTGGGCGAGCCGGTCACCCACCTCGTGAGCCGACAGCGTGCAGACGATCGGCGGCGCGTCTCGGTCGTCGCGCCGCGAGCCGAGCGCGACAGGTTGCTGGAAGGCGTCGGCGTCGTCGGTGGTGCAGCCGCACGCGTCGTCGCACGGCCCCGCCGGGGTGTGGGTGCCGAGTGCGTCGGCGACCCGCCGCAGCTCAGTCGTGAACCCTTCGAGCTCGGCGATCTTGGCCTGGGCGTCGGCGATCTTGGCGTCGACCAGGTCACGGAGGCGCCCTTGGACAGGGGCGCACTCGTCGTCAACCAGCAAGGCGAGCAGTTCGGTGATCTCCTCGAGGGACAGCCCGAAGCCCTTGGCCCGTCCGATGAACGACAACAGCTCGATGTGGGTGTCGTCGTAGGAGCGGTAGCCGGCCGGGGTGCGGGCGGGTCGCACCAGCCCGGACTGCTCGTAGAACCGCAGCGTCGTCGGCGGGAACCCGGTGCGTTCCGCGACCTGGGAGATCGAATAGCCATCCATGTCGACCACCGTAAAGGTTCGACCCGACTCGAAGGTCAAGACCTCACGCAGGATTCTCAGCAGATCTTCCCGGTGCGGCGCCGCCGAGACGACCAGTTGATGTGAAAGGCTTTCGTGATGCTGCTGAGTGGCATCAATCACGTCGGCGTCCTGACCGGCGACACGGAGCGCTTCTTGGAGTTCTACTCCGCCGTCTTCGGCGCGACGTACGAGGTGTTGCAAGAGCGTGATGGTTTCAAGGTCACGCTCGTCTGGGTCGGTCCGACCTCCGAGCTGAACGTTTTCGAGCTAGCCGACAACACCGAACACGAACGACAAGTGCCGATGTTCCGACGTGGTCGCCTCGACCACCTCGCTCTGGAAGCAGCATCGATCGACGCGTTCGATGAGATCCGCGCGCGAATGCTCGAGCGCGGTGCGACGGACGGCTTCGTGACCGACTTCGGTCACATTCTGAGCCTGTTCTTCCGAGATCCCGATGGTCTCGAGGGTGAGGTCTGCGTGCAGAACCCGGACGCTCAACCGGGTGTGCACAACCCGCCTGGAACGCCCGCTACGCGGTATCACCCGGCAGGTAACGCGCCACCCGATCGGCTCACCGACTCACCCCTGTCGACCTGACACGCGTCCGTAGTCCGCCGACGACTGTAGGAACCTTGAACTTCGGGACGTGAGATCTCCGATCGGAATCTCATCCCGTACCA
>JAGQSN010000235.1 GCA_020439555.1 Acidimicrobiales bacterium
CCTCGGCCCCGCCGACCTGGCCGCCAACCGCCGCATGAAGACCACCCGCGTCGGCGGCGGGCACCCCGGCTACCTGGTACGTCAGGACCCGACCGACGGTGACATCGAGGGCACCACCAACGCCCGGGCCACCTACCAGCAGGACCTCTGGCACTACACGATCGCCCGGATGGTCGACGCGTGCGCAGCGAACGGGATCTTCCCGTTCTACGGACCGTTCGGCGACATCAAGGACGTCGTCGCCTGCGAGGACCAGTTCCGCAATGCGTTCCTGCTCGGCTGCGTCGGTGCGTGGAGCCTCCACCCGGTCCAGATCGACATCGCCAAGCGGGTCTTCTCCCCTGATCCCGCCGATGTAGCCCATGCCCTCCACGTCATCGAGGAGATGGGCGACGGCCACGGAGCCGTGATGATCGACGGGAAGATGGAGGACGACGCTTCGGTGAAGCAGTGCCACGTCATGGTCGACCTCGCCAAGCAACTGTCGGCCCGCGACCCCGAGGTGGCCGAGCGGTACCGCTCCGTCGGCCTGGAGGTCTGACATGAGCGAAGCGATCCTCCCCCGTCGTTCGGTCCTCTACATGCCGGGCGCGAACGAACGCGCCCTGGAGAAGGCCAAGACCATCCCTGCCGACGCGCTGATCCTCGACCTCGAGGACGCCGTCGCGCCCGACGCCAAGGAAGAGGCCCGCGCACGCGTGTGCGCTGCGGCTTCCTCGGGCGAGTACGGGTCCAAGGAGGTCACGATCCGGGTCAACGGGCTCGACACCCAGTGGCACGCGGCCGACATCGCAGCCGCAGCCGCCGCCGGACCGGCAGCGGTCGTGGTCCCGAAGGTGTCGTCGGTCGCGGACGTCCGGGCCATCGAAGCAGGCCTCGAGGCCGGCCGTGCGCCCGACCACACCAAGATCTGGGCGATGGTCGAGACCCCGGTGGCGATGCTGCACGCCGAGGAGATCGCCTCCTCGTCGGATCGCCTGACGGTGCTCGTGATGGGCACCAACGACCTGGCAAAGGAACTCCACGCGGAGCACGTCCCCGGTCGTCAGCCGCTCCTGACCGGCCTGGGCCTGTGCCTGCTCGCGGCGCGGGCCACGGGCAAGGTGATCCTCGACGGCGTCTACAACGACATCAAGGACCCGGAGGGCTTCGAGGCCGAGTGTCTCCAGGGCCGTCAGATGGGCTTCGACGGCAAAACGCTCATCCACCCGAGCCAGGTCGAACCGGCGAACGAGGTCTGGGCACCCACCGCCGAGGCCGTCGAGGACGCCCGCGCGTTGATCGCCACGTTCGAGTCGGCGATCGCGGAGGGCAAGGGCGTCGTCACCCACAACGGGCGGATGATCGAGAACCTTCACGTCGACAACGCACGCAGGATCCTCGCGGTGGCTGACGCCATCGCCGCACGCGCCTGATCCGATCCGTCGCGAGCGGCGGTCCGGTACTGTCCGGCCCTGCCTCGAAGTGGAGTCCGAACATGGCCGTTCCGCCGCTGCCCGACATGATCCAGATCCTGGACCGGTCCGAACAGTTCGGCCGGAACCCGGGACTGAGGGACCACGCCAGGCTCTGGCTCCTGTGGGGTCCCGCCGCCCGCGAACGTGTCGCGGCGGAGGCCGCCGAACTCGCGAGGCCGTCGATCCGGCCTTCGACGCTCCGCGCGGTCGGTCGTACAGGCGTGGACCTCGCCCGCGGGGTCGCCCCGGGCCTGCGTGACGACGCCAAGCGCCGCATGCGCGAGGGACCCCTGGAGGAGGGCACCGCTCTCAAGCACCTCCAGGAACTCGTCAAGGCCGGCGGCTCCACCTACATCAAGCTCGGACAGTTCATCGCCACAGCGCAAGGGCTCCTCCCCGACGAGTGGGTGGATGCGTTCGGCTGGTGCCGCGACACCGCGACCCCGCTCCCACCCGGCCTGGCGGAGGACAGATTCGAACGTCGCTTCGAGGTGCCGGTCGATTCGGTCTTCGCGTCCTTCGATCCGGAGCCGCTGGGTGCGGCGTCGATCGGTCAGGTCCACGCTGCGACGCTGCACGACGGCACCGAAGTCGTCGTGAAGATCCGTCGCCCCGGGTTGCGCGGCCAGTTCGACCGGGACCTCCGCTCCATGGCCCTCGCGGCGGCGGCCGCCGAGAAGGCCTCACGTTCTGCCCGCGTCGCGAACCTGACCGGCTTCGTCGAACTGTTCGCCCGGCTCGTCCTGGAGGAGGTCGACTTCCGGTTCGAAGCCCTCAACCAGGTCGAGTTGGCGCTGGCAGCCGAAGCGGCTGGCCAGGACTACGTTCGGTTCCCGCAGCCGGTCCCCCACCTGACCGCCGAAGACGTGTTCGTGATGACCCGCGTGGACGGCGTGCCCTACGACAAGGCACTGGAGGCCTACCCGTCGGTCGTCGACGGTGAGCGGCTGCTCAACCTGGCGATCACCGGCACCCTCGAGCACATGGTCGCCTACGGCCTGTTCCACGGTGACCTGCACGCCGGGAACGTGCTCATCAACGACAAGGGCGACTTCTCGCTCATCGATTTCGGCATCGCCGGTCGTATCGACGCGGACCAGCGCGCCGCCACGGTCAAGTTCCTCTTCGGGTTCGGCCAGAACAACACGAAGCTTCAGCTCGAGGGGCTCCAGGCGTTCGGCGCGGTACCCGAAGGTGCCGACCTGGACGAGTTGGCCGCGGACATCGAGGCCCGGTTGAACGCCGCGGACCCGACGATCCTGTCCCGCGAGGGGGAGCTGACCGTCGACAAGCTGGGGATGGCGCTGGGTTCAATCATCCGGGTCCTCGCCGGCAACGGGTTCACGCTCCCTAGAGAACTCGTCCTGTTCTTCAAGAACCTGCTTTACCTGAACGGCTTCGCGGCGACGCTCGCGCCGAACACGAACCTGTTCGATCAGATCCTGCCGACGTTCACGTTCTTCGTTTCCAAGTACCCCGACGAACTGGCACAGATCATGCAGGACGTCCAGCAGTGAGCGGCCGGTAGAGCAACCTTCAGGGTGTGACGATCGGGAACATCAGCGAGAAGCTGTCACACACTGCCAGCAAGGCCTCCAGGTCCTCCCGACCGGCCGACACCTGAAGCTGCCCCGCCGCCTCCAGGTCCTCGATCGTCGCCGAACCGAACACGACGGCACCGAAAGCAGCGTGCGCGGCCAGCACCACCACCGCACCTGCAGGCACCTCGCCGTCGGGCCGCTCGTGGTGGACGGCGCCGTTGCTCACCCCGAAACGAACTCGCTCGTCGCGGTCGGTGATCGTGACGTCCACGACCCAGGACCGCTCCGCGGCGCGCAGGCCGTCGAGGCGCACACCTAGGGCGTCGACCAGTTGAGCGGAGTCGATCGCGGCGACAGTCTCCGGCGACGGCCCGTGGCCCGGGTTCGAGGACGGGTGACCGTTGCGAAGCTCCTGTGCACCGGTCAGGTAGAAGTCTCGCCACGGCGCGCTCTCGGACTGGTAGCCGAGCTGTTCGAACGCGTCCGCCTGAAGTCCCCTGGCCGCCACGTTGTCGGGATCCGCGAACACGACGTGGCCGACCACCTCGGCGACCCACCGGTAGTCACCCTCGTCGAAGCTCACCCTGGCCCGGCGGAGCACCTCGTCGGGTCCGCCCATGTAGTCGACGTAGCGACGCGAAGCCTCGGCGGGCGGGTGCGGCTGGAGGTGAGCCGGATTGCCGTCGAACCAACCGAGGTATCGCTGGTACACGGCCTTCGCGTTGTGGCTGACGGTCCCGTAGTAGCCGCGCAGCGCCGTGTCGGCCTCCAACGCCGGCGGGAGGCGCAGCTCTTCGGCGATCTCGGTGGAGGTCAGGCCGTGGTTGGCCAGTCGTAGGACCTGGTCGTGGAGGAACCGGTAGCCGTCCCGTTGCCGTCCGAGGTGGCCGACGATCTCCTCGCGCCCCCAGCGGGGCCAGTGATGGCTGGCGAAGGCCACGTCGGTCACATCCGCGTAGAGGTCGATCGCCTCCTGGAGGTACTGGCTCCAGGCGAGGGCGTCGCGGACCGGCGCACCGCGCGGTGTGTAGAGGTTGTGGAGCGTGCAGGTGCAGTTCTCGGCGAGACAGAGAACCCTGTGGTCGGGAAAGTGGAAGTTCATCTCGGCAGGTGCCTCGGTGTCAGGGGTGACCTGGAAGACGATCCGAACACCGTCGACCACCAACTCCGTTCCCGTCTCGGCGATGTGGACCGTCGGGGCGATCAGACTCTGATCCGCCAGCAGCGGGATGCCCTTACCGAGGCCCGCGTCGACGTGTCCCCGCGTCCCCTTCGGCAGCAGCGCCCCGTACATGTAGGAGGCCCGCCTCGTCATCGCCACACCGGCCACCACGTTCTCGCTGACGGCCGCCGCCAGGAATCCCGACGGTGCGATCACGGGAATCCCTCCGGTCATGACGTCGGCTTCGTCGATCACGCCTCGCACACCGGCGAAGTGGTCGACGTGGCTGTGCGTGTAGATGACCGCCGTGACGGGACGCTCGCCGAGGTGACGGTCGACGAGTGCCATTGCAGCCGCGGCGGTCTGGTTCGACGTGAGCGGGTCGATGACGATTCGGCCCTTCTCACCGTCGACGACGGTCAGGTTCGCCAGGTCGAATCCCCGAACCTGGTGGAACCCGGGCGCGACCTCGAACAGACCCGCCTCGGTGTTGCGACGCGCCTGCTCCCACAGCGACGGGTGGACCTCCGGTGGCGCGGAATCGTCGTCCAGGAACTCGAAGGCACCGTGGTCCCACACCGCCCAGCCGCCGGGGTGGTCGACGGTCGGGTCGTCGGGCCGGGCAACGAGTCCGCGCCTGGCACGTTCGCGTTCTGATCGACTCGTCGCGAGGTGCGCCGCCGACGCTGCCGCGGCATTTCGTGCTGCGGTGCGGTCGGTCGCGGGTTTGGGGGTCAGGTCCGCTGTCGAGTCGTCCATACGCCGGAGTCTGCCCGACAGGCGCTGTGACGGCTGCCGCCCTGCAATCCGTTCGCACGGTGCCGACAGGTAGCCGATGAGGTCGACTTCGCCGCCACCGATCCGCAGGGTGCGGTTCACGTGGCCCGAGCAGTTCGAACCGCGTTGGACACCGGACGTACCCGAGTTGGCGGTCGCAGCCAACGCCGTCTCGTTGCTGATGCCCCACGCCGAGCCGTACATAGTGGCTTCGGTTCGATCGGCCACGAATGACCTCGGCGATCCCGACCTCGTCGCCCGAGCGAGGTCGTACGCGGGCCAGGAGGCGCAGCACCACGGCCAGCACCGTCGCTACAACGATCACCTGATCGGCCATTACCCGCGGCTCGTGTCGGTCGATCGTTGGTTCGGTCGTCTCTTCGGATTCCTGCGTGGCCGCGGTACCCGCTTCGGTCTCGCGTTCGCGGCCGGCTTCGAGACGATCGCGTTCGTGGCCGCTCGTTGGGTGGACCGCAACATGGGTCTGTTCCGGGGTGCGGAACCGACCGCGGCGACCCTGTTCCTGTGGCACCTGGCCGAGGAGGTCGAGCACAAGGAGATCGCCTGGGACGTCTACGAGGCATCCGGCGGCGGACGCCTCCGCTACGCCGCGGCGACCTGGACGGCAGGATTCGTGCTCGCCGCCTCGGCCCTCCTCGCGGCCTGGGTCATGCTCGCCCAGGATCGTCGGATCTGGTCGCCTGCCGCCCACCTGCGCCTGCTCCGTTGGTCGCTGAGCTTCGTCTTCGCCGCCGTGCCGGTGATGGTCGTGTCGTCGTTGCCGGGACATCATCCGTCGTCGCTCGTCGATCCCAGCGGCCTGGAGCACTGGCTCGACTACCTCGACCCGTCGACCTCGACGGTGCCGGAGTGGGCGCTGCCCTAGATCACCACTGTTCGACGTCCTCGAACATCGCCTTCGGCAACTCTGCACGCAGCAGCTTCTCCAGCGCCTGCATCGAGTCCGGTTCGCTTACGGTGCACGTGGCGCCGCTGCGCAGGGTGATCAGCGCCCACGGGGGCTCAGGGTTCGCGTTGACGTCGACGCGTTCTATCTGCTCCGACGGCACCCACGACCACTCGCCCGCGTGCGTCGGGTCCACCTCGATCCACATGCCCGTCCGTTCCCTTTCGAGCGGCTACTGGTCAGCGGCCGGAGGGTACCGGACGGGACGGCGGTCCCGGTCAGCAGGTGCGGATGAACACGTGCACCACCCATGCCCGACTTCCGCGACGGGCGACGCCGATACCAACGCCGTTCCAGGAGGTGTCGAGGATGTTGGCGCGGTGGGCCGGTGAGCGCATGAAGGAGGCGTGAACGTCCTGGGTCTTCGCCCCGTAGCCGACGTTCTCGGCCAAACCGCACCACCGCACGTGGATCCCGGAGGCGAGGTTCGAGTGGTAGAGCCGGTTCTCGCTGGCGAGCCGGTTCGCCCACGCCTGGGCCTTCGCCTGGGCGTCGGGGTTGATCGGCAGGGCTCGGCGGCCGTACTGGGCGCGGGACTGGTTGACCCAGTTCAGGTTCTTGCTCTGGTTCTGGTTCAGAGCGAAGCACCCCGACAGGAACACCGAGGCGAAGGTGACGACGACGGCGACGATGCCGAGTCGAGTGCGAAGTGAGCGGGCGGCGACATGTTCGTTGGTCACGGGGATGGCTCCCAGGGTGGACGACGATCGATGTCGATCGACCGTAGTGGCCACCGCGCGCTCATTACGATCTTATGACGAACATTTCCGTCGCGTGACAGCAGAGCGTGAACTTGGCCGCCCACTCGACCACTCAGCGCGAACTTTCAGTGGCTGCAATACCACTCAGCGAGCGGTCGGGACTGCCACCATCAGATCGGAAGGTCGCCCGTGGCGCTGCGGGTGCTCCCCGAGTCCCGGTACGCCGCGATCGTTCTCTGGGCGATACGCATCTGATGGACCTCGTCGGCACCGTCCGCGAAGCGGGCCCAACGGGCGTGCTGGTACATGTTCGCGAGCGGCGTGTCGGTGGAGTAGCCGAGCGCCCCGTGGACCTGGATCGAACGGTCGATCACCCGGTTCAGCATGTTCGCCACGAAGTGCTTGGCCATCGACACCTCGCTCTTGAAGTCGAGCTTGTTGTCGATGCGGTACGCGGCGTGCAGCACCATCAACTTCGCCTGGTACAGCTCCATGGACGAGTCGGCGATCATCCACTGGATGCCCTGCTTCTCCGCCAGTGTCGAACCGTGCGCATACCGGTTGAGGGATCGGTCGACCATCATGTCGAGCGCTGTTTCGGCCTGAGCGATCCAGCGCATGCAGTGGGCGAGACGGGCCGGTCCGAGGCGGGACTGGCCGAGCTTGTGGCCGTTCCCTCGACCTCCGAGCACGTTCTCGTCCGGTACTCGCAGATCCTCGATGACGATCTCGGAGTGGCCCGTCGAGCCGTGCATCGTCTCGATCTCGCGGACCCGGTTCCATCCTTCCCAGTGGCTCTCGACGATGAACGCCGTGTTCGCCGCCTGCGGCAGGTCGGGGTTGTCCTCGGTGCGTGCGATCAGGATCGCGAAGGCCGCACGGTGGGCGTTGGAGATGAACCACTTGTGACCGTTGATGACCCACTCGTCGCCGTCCTTGATCGCCGTCGTACGGATGAGCGTCGGGTCCGATCCGGCGACCTCGGGCTCGGTCATCG
>JAGQSN010000236.1 GCA_020439555.1 Acidimicrobiales bacterium
CCCGACCACGCCCTTCGGGACGTGGTGTTCGGTGGCGGTCACGAGGCCGGGCAGGGCGGTGAGGCGATGGTGGGGTCGCAACGCCCTCGGTGCGAGGCGGCCGTAGTAGCGGGCGGTCAGCGCCTGGTCGAGGATCTCCTCGAACGCCCAGACGCGGGCCTTGCCGTTCTCCAGTTGGATCAGGTCGAGGAGCTCGTCCTGGTGGTCGAGGACGAGGTCGTGGTAGCGGAGCAGCACCTTCGCCCGCTCCTTGACCGACCTCGCTGCCCACCGCGCCTGGACACGCCGGGCCTCGGCCATCGCCTTGTCGACGTCCTCGGCGGTCCCGATCGGCACCGACCCGATCGGTTCCCCGGTCAGCGGTGAGGTGACCTTCTTCTGCTCACGACCCTCGGCGACGTCGATGCGGGCCGCCAGCTTCGCGATCGCGTCCGGTCCTGGACGCCAGGAGACTGCTGTGGTCGGGCTGGAGGTCGTGGCGGTCATCGGCTTCTCCGGTCGGGGAGTGGAAGTTCGAGCAGCGGCCGTGCGCGAGCCCTCAGGCTAACGACGGTCCGTTTCACTGATTCAGGGGTGGGTCAGCAAGGAGGTCCGGTCCGGGTACGGCAGCGTCGGCGTCAAGCCACCGAAGGCGCGCTCGGTGAGACCCGACGATGCGATCGCTTCCCGGTAGCGCTTCCGGTGCGAGTTGTCGAAGACGATCAGCCCGTCTTCGGCCAGGCGGCGCTCGGCCACGGTGAGGCACGCCTCCCGGGCGCGACCGTCGATCACGATTAGGTCGAAGGCACCCTCGAGGGCGTCGATGGCGTGGACGTAGTCCGTGAAGTCGAGTCCTTCGCTGCCCGGCTTGCGTGAGCCGATCGCCGGGGCCGTGGAGGCCATGGCCGGGACGTGGCGGAACGTGACGTTCAAGTGCTCGGCGAGGCGCGGGCCGATGATCGCCGCGAAATCCGGGTGGTGTTCGACGGAGGTGATCTCGTCGGCTCTCGCCGCGAGCCAGATCGTGCTCGCACCGGATCCCCACTCGAACACACGGATCGGATGCGGTCGCCGTGCCAGCCAGGTGTCGACCTCGTCGATCGCCTTGTACGTCCACCACGGGACGTCGAGCTCCGCGATCGCGAGCGAGTCGTGGACCCGGGTGAGGCTCGTCAACCAGTGCTTGAACCGCTGGTCGCGCGGCGGTGGATCGGCGGGGATGATCCGGGCCTTGGTGAGCACCTTGCCGGCGGCCCTGGCGGTGGTCGCGTAGGCACTCTTGAGCCGCCACGACCACGTCCCCTTGGCGGACGTGTGCGCACCGGCCTGCTCGCCGGGAGTCGCTGTCGGATCGAGTTCGTCGGCCATGTGTCCGCTCCGTCGTGGTCGGGAGCACCATTGTGTTCGGCGGGCAGGTCCGAACCCGAAACCTCGGGGCCACGCCGCGGAGTTCGGTCGATCGTTCAGAGGTCGTCGTCCCGGTTGGGTCGCAGCATCGCCGGGTGAAGGTCGCGGGCGGGGCCGCGGCTGTACAGGGCGGCGGGTTTGCCCCGTCCGACGGAGATCCGGCGGCCGGTGTCGATCACGAAGCCGGGGGTCGAGAGCACCTTCCGGCGGAAGTTCGGCGCATCGAGATCCACAGCCCAGACCGCCTCGTAGACGGAGCGGAGGTCACCCAGCGTGAACGGCTCGTCGACGAAGGAGGTGGCGAGGGTCGTGTACTCGATCTTGGAGCGAGCCCTTTCGACGCCGTCGTCGAGGATCGTGCCCTGATCGAACGCCAGCGGCCAGGGTCCTCGTCGCTCACCGGCCTGGGCGGTGACGTCGTCGACGTGCCACCAGCGAGCGGCGGCTGCGTCCGATCCCGCCGCCGGGGTCGGTACCTCCGGGGCGAATCCGAGGTAGGCGACGCTCACCACTCGCCCGCGCGGGTCGCGTCCCGGCGTCGCGTAGGTGCGGAGTTGCTCGAGGTGCCCGTCGAACTGGGCGAGGCCGGTCTCGGTGACCAGTTCCCGTCTGGCCGCAGCGTTGAGATCCTCGTCCGCGAGCACGAACCCGCCGGGCAGCGCCCATCGCCCCGCGAACGGTTCGACACCCCGCTCGACCAACAGGACGCTGAGGCGCCCGTAGCGGATCGTGAGCAGGACGACGTCGACGGTCAGCGAGACCGCTTCGGATCCGGCAGGTGACCGCTTCACCGGTCCGTGCTGTCGACGAGGTCCGCGGTGGTGAGGACCTCCACACCTGCGGCCCGCAGTTCCTCCAGTGCCGCGTCCACGGTCTCGGGCGTGATGCCGACGCACAGGTCGGAGACGACCCGTACCCGGAACCCTGCCCGCCGAGCGTCGAGCGCGGTGGCCCGGACGCAGTGGTCGGTCGCTATGCCGACCAGTTCGACGCCGTCCACGGCTCTGCTCCTCAGCCACGTCTCCAGCGAGTCACCGTCGGGTGTCGTCCCCTCGAAGCCCGAGTAGGCGGCGGTCCGCTGGCCCTTCTCGACGAGTACGTCGAACAGGGCCGTCTCGGTCGTGCCGTCCACGAGCGACGGGTGCAGCTCGGCACCGGGCGTTCCGGCGACGCAGTGCGGCGGCCACGTGCCCACGAAGTTCGGCTCCTCCCCGGCGGGCGCGAAGTGTCCGGCCAGGTCGGTCGGGTGACGGTCCGCCGTGGCGAAGCGGGCGACCCATCGGCGTGGCTCGCGTTCGATCCACTCACGGATCCGTCCCGCGACCTCCGCTCCTCCGTCCACCGCGAGGCTGCCGCCTTCGCAGAAGTCGTTCTCCACGTCGATGACCCCGACGGCCCATCGTTCGGTGACGGCTCCTGGTGCTGTGGTCGTGACGCTCATCCCTGGAGGACCTCCTTCTGGTCTTCGTGCGCCTCTCGATTCGCTCCGGTTCGTGCCGGCCCGTGACCCCGGTTCCCGTCGAGGAAGGCCGGCCCGGGATCGATCCGCAGGGCCTCGGGCGGCAACTCGTTGCGGACCGTCAGGTGGTGTGCCCGCGCGGCGTCCGCGTCGAATGGGCGCTGCGGTTCGCCCGCCTTCATCCACGGCACCTGGAGCCCGCGTTCGAAGTGGTCCGTCGGTAGCTCGTCGGGGACGTCCGACGCGACCAGCACCCGTTCCTGCACGGCGTGGCCGCTGCCGTCGATGACTCGGGTGGCCACCTTGCGGCCCCCGCGGTGGCCCTTGCCCGGCGAGGTCTTGGCGACCGGACGCATCGGGGCGTCGACCGCCGCGTCGTCGGCGATGGCAACGAGCTTGTAGACGAGCTCCGCGGTCGGTGCACCCGACCCGGTGACCAGCCGGGTGCCGAGCAGGTAGCGGTCGATCGGTGCGTCAGCGAGATCCGCGACCTTGAACTCGTCGAGGTCGCCCGAGACCACGATCTTGCAGCCCGTCGCCCCCAGTTCGTCGAGCAGCGCGCGAGCTCTGCGGGCCTCCTCGCCGATGTCGCCCGAGTCGATGCGGATCGCGCCGATCCCTGGACCCGCTGCCTCGACGGCGCGGCGAATGCCCGTCTCGGTGTCGTAGGTGTCGACGAGGAAGGTGGTTCCAGGTCCGAAGGCGTCGATCTGTGCGGCGAACGCGTCGGCCTCGCTGCGGTGGGCGAGCGTGAACGCGTGCATCGTCGTGCCTGCCGTGGGCAGGCCGAAGCGGCGCCCGGCCTCCAGGTTCGAGGTCACGTCGATCCCCGCGATGTAGGCGGCGAGGGCAGCGTCGACGGCCGCTTCGGGGTGGGTCCGCCTGCCTCCCCCTTCGATGGTCGCCCGGTCACCGGCAGCCACGTCCATGCGGGCCGCGGCCGACGCGACTGCACAGTCGTGGTTCAGGATGCTGAGCAGGACCGTCTCGAGCACGAGTGCTTCGCCGAAGGTGCCGTCGACCGTGAGGATCGGCGAATACGGGAAGAAGATCTCGCCGTCGCGGTACCCGGTGAGGTTCCCCCGGAACCGGAAGTCGGCGAGCCACTCGAGGGTGCCTTCGGTCAGGAACGCCCTGCGGCGCAGCCATTCGAGGTCGTCGTCGTGGAAGCGGAACCTCGCGACGGCGTCCACCGCTCGGGCGATGCCGGCGACGACGCCGTAGCGGCGGCCGACGGGCAGGCCCCGGTTGAAGAGCTCGAAGGTCGCCCGGTGCTCCGCGATCCCCGACCGCCGGGCTGCGTCCAGGGCGGTCAGCTCGTAGTGATCGGTGAGCAGGGCCGTACCCGGTGTCCCGTCGGGTCCGGGAGGAGCGGTCCAAATGGTCATACAGACACTTATAACGTCATTCTGACCATTTGACAAGGGTGATGGTCCGACGGCGGCCTCCATCTGTAGGGTCGTCGGAGTGCCTCCTGTGATCGAGGTGAAAGACCTCGTCAAGTCCTACGGCGAACTCCGAGCCGTCGACGGGATCACGTTCTCGGTGGAATCCGGCGAGTTCTTCGGCATCCTCGGTCCGAACGGAGCCGGCAAGACCACGACCCTGGAGATGATCGAGGGTCTCCGCGAACCCGACGCCGGCGAGGTCCGGCTGCTGGGGGCCCCACCCTGGCCGCGCGACATCGACCTCTGCCGGCGCATCGGCGTCCAACTCCAGTCCTCGGCGTTCTTCGAGAAGCTCACGGCCCGCGAGCAGCTCCGCACGTTCGCTGACCTCTACGGCTCTCCCCATTCGAGGGTCGACGAACTGCTCGACGAGGTCGGCCTGGCGGACAAGGGCGACGAGTCCACCGACGACCTCTCCGGAGGACAGAAGCAACGGCTCTCGATCGCCTGCACCCTCGTGAACGACCCCGAGGTCGTGTTCCTCGACGAACCGACCGCGGCGCTCGATCCGCAGGCCAGGCGGAACCTCTGGGATCTCCTCGGTCGGCTCAACGACCGGGGACGGACGGTCGTCCTCACCACACACTCGATGGAGGAGGCCGAGGCTCTCTGCGACCGGGTGGCGATCGTGGACCGCGGGAAGCTGCTGGCCATCGACTCCCCGACGAACCTCGTTCGCGAGCTCGACGCCCCAGTGCGAATCGCCTTGGTCCGCGGCTCCGTCACGGAGGACCGGGCGCGATCGGTCGTCGGGGTCGAGTCCGTACAGGTCGACGGTGATTCGATCGTGCTCGTCACCCGGGACCCGGCACCGGTGCTCACCGAACTGGCCCGACTCGACGCCCTCGAAGGCCTCCAGGTGCGCGGCGGGACCCTCGAGGACGTGTTCCTGAACCTGACCGGCCGGGAGTACCGGGCGTGAGCACGATCCGGTCGCTGGCCAACGCGATGATCCGCGGGTTCCTGCGGGATCGCCAGGCGTTGTTCTTCACCATCCTGTTCCCGCTCATCTTCCTGTTCCTCTTCGGCGGGATCTTCTCCGACCCCAGTCAGTCGAAGTCCGACCTCACCCTGATCGGGAAGGTCCCGCTCGTCGACGAACTCCCTCCGCAAGCCCGCTCCGTGTTCGACGACCTCTTCAAGGTCCATCGAACCAGGGACCGGGCGGACGCGATCCGCAAGGTCCGTGACGGAACCGTCGACGGTGCACTCGAACAGCGGGGAAACACGGTGATCCTTCACTTCTCGCGCGCCGACCCGGTCGAGGCGGCCTCCGTGCAGGGGACGCTGTCCTCGTTCGTGGACCAGGCGAACGTGCACGCCTCCGGAACGAAACCGGTGTTCTCCTTCGCTGCGAAGCAGGTCGAGGACGAGGCGCTGTCGGGCATCCAGTACGTCGCCCCCGGCCTGCTCGGGTGGGCGATAGCCACCAGCGCCACGTTCGGATCCGCCCTCACGTTGGTCACCTGGCGGCAGAGCGAACTCCTCCGCCGATTGCGTCTCGCTCCCGTCTCGGGCACGGCCATCGTGCTCGCGAGAGTGATCGTCTCGATCCTCATCGCGCTCGCTCAGACGGTCCTGTTCGTCGTGCTGTCGGTGGTCGTCTTCGATCTGAAGCTCACCGGGAACTGGTACCTGTCCGTCCCGCTCATCATCGCGGGGACCCTGACGTTCATGGCGATCGGACTGTTCTGCGGGGCGGTGGCGAAGACGAGCGAGGGTGCGTCGGGACTGGCGAACCTGCTGGTGCTCCCCATGGCGTTCCTCTCGGGTTCGTTCATCCCGCTGGACGTCGCGCCCGCCTGGATCCGCACCGTGTCGCTCGTGTTCCCGCTCCGCTACCTCAACGACGGCATGCTCGACGTCATGGTCCGAGGGAAGGGGCCGGGGGCGATCGTCGTGCCGATGCTGGTGATGATCGGCTTCGCGGCGGTCGTCGGCGGACTGTCCGGTCGATTCATCCGCTGGGACAAAGCCTGACCCGGAAAACGGAGTGAAACCTCGGGTCCGGGTCGCGGTTTTGGTTTAGGGTTCGTCCCGACCGGTCGGTTCGACCACGTCGACACGCTCGATCCGCTGATCGGGCAAGGGGAGAGGTTCGATGACGTCAACGCTGCGTCGTATCACC
This sequence comes from Acidimicrobiales bacterium, assembly GCA_020439555.1. Classification (GTDB taxonomy): domain Bacteria; phylum Actinomycetota; class Acidimicrobiia; order Acidimicrobiales; family Iamiaceae; genus Aquihabitans. Next base: position 6,422 of record JAGQSN010000236.1, read on the forward strand.
GCACTGCTGTCGGTGGTCGTTCTCGTCGGGGCACTCGCCGCGTGCGACCCGACCGACCCGCCGCCGGATCCGGTGTGCGTCCCCACCGAGGCAGCGGCCGCACCCGGCACCGACTACACCGTCCACACGGCGTTCGGCCCGGAAGGATCGCCCGCCCTCGAACGTGACACGGCGGCCACGACCGGCGCTGTCGCCGAGGTGGACGGCGACGACGTCGAGGGCGCCGACCTCTGCGTGACCGTCACGGTCGACTCGGCGACCAACGTCCCGACCATCGACGTGAGCACCACGGCATCCGCACCAGCCGCCTACCCCGTGCTCGTCGAGGCCCGGATCACCGTCGGCAGCACCGAGTACGTCCTCGGCTACGACTCCAGCGGCAGCACCGCCCCCGCCACGTTCACCGCCTCCACCACCGGCCTCAAGACCAACTTCACCACCTCGGCTCCGGGCGCGAACCTCGACGTGATCGGCAAGGCCGGCATCAACGAGGCGAACGCCTCCTACAGCCCGGTCCCGGCGACCGGTCTGATCGAGTTCGGCCTCGACGGGACCGGCATCTCCCTCAAGCAGGTCGCCTCGGCCCCGATCGCCGAGTTCCACGGGACCTTCAAGGTCGCAGGGGTGTTCGAGGTCGACATGCCCGCCACCTCGATGCCCGCCTCCTCCCGCGTCCACATCGGCCTCAACCCGATCGACGTGTCGATCCAGTCGAGTGACGTCATCGGCCACGTAGACCTCGGCCTCAGGCTGCCCGCCGGACTCGTCGGCCGCGCCACCCAGGGCCACGTGTCCCTCGACCAGGTGCCGGCGGATGTCCAGGTGACGATCGCCCCCGACATGAGCGGCGTCACCTTCGACGCCCACGGCGGCACGGTCGGGGCCATCGAGGCCCAGTTCAGCGACGGTTCCGACGACGCACTCCCGGCGGGCACCGACGGCGTCCTCTTCGAGGACCTCGCCGACCGCTACGTCATCTTCGGGCGCATCACCGGGCTCAGCCGTATCGACGTCGGCCTCCAGGGCACCAAGATCAGCGCCGACATCGACATCACCGGCAACCAGCCGCTCACCGCCGTCATCAAGACCCAGGCCGCTGCTGACGCCGCGGTCCTGACCACGACCGCGACCTTCGACCACCTCGTCCCCGACATGCACCTCCTGGTGGACACCGCGGACGGCAAGGTCCAGGCCCAGTACTCGGCGTCCGCCGCCACGAACTCGATCACCGTCGACTCCGACGCGTTCGGCGCGGAGCCGCTCCACTTCTCGATGGCCCCGGTGCCCCGCACGCTCAGCGTGTGCTTCTCCGGCACCAACGCCTGCGTGCCGACTCTGGACCCGGGCGTCACGTCCGTGTCGATGCGGGCGTCGGAGGAGACCACCCTCAACGCATCCATCGGCGACGTGAAGCTCGAGAACGTGAAGGTCACCTGGCTCGACGCCGGGTTCCTCATCGACCCCGCCCCTTCAGGCAAGGCCTACTTCGACACCGACGGCCTACCCCTGTCCGGTCACATCACCGACGGGGCGAACATCGACATCGTCGCACCGGTCGGCTTCTCCTCCCGGGCACGCAGCATCCACTTCTGGCTCACCTACTTCCTGTTCATCCCGATCGTTCACATGGAACGGTCCGGCTCGGTCGTCTGCCCGTCGGGAACCTCCGTCCGCGTCAACGCGATGGGATCGATGATGGACGCCACCTACGGCATCTTCTTCGGCCCGTTCCGTCTCGCCGGCGGCATCTGCGACAACCAGACCTCCGTCGACCCCAACCTGTTCGAACAGGTCCGCAACACCGCGCTCGACCGATGCATGGACCTCGACGGCAGCGACACCGGCAACGGCAACGAGGTCCTCTCGTTCCCGTGCACCGGCAACCCGAACCAGGCCTGGATGCAGCGCCCCGACAACACGATCTCGGTGCTGACCAACCCGTCCAAGTGCCTGGACGGCAACAAGAACGCCAACGCCGGTGACGCCGTGATCATCTGGGACTGCCACGGCGGAGCGAACCAACGCTGGACCGTGGAAGGGAACCAGATCCGCAACCAGGTGAACGACCTCTGCCTGGGTGTCGACGGCGACGACGCAACCCCGGGCGTGCAGATGCGGCTCGAGACCTGCGACGGTTCCGGCGGCCAGCAGTTCGCGATGGAGCCCCGCCAGGCCGGCACCTACCGTCAGCTCTACAACCCGGCCATGGCGCAGTGCGCGGCACTGTCGGGCGGCAGGACCGGCAAGGGCACCGGCATCGTCAGCTGGGGCTGTGACGGTTCGCCCGGCCAGGGCTGGAACCTGGACGCCTCCGGCAACATCACCAGCAACGCCGCGATGGGCTCCTGTTTCGACGCCCAGAACGGAGCGGTAGGAGCGTCGGTCATCCTCTGGCCCTGCAAGGCCTCGACCAACCAGCGTTGGAGCCTGGACGGAACCCAGGTCCGAAACGCGGTCAACGGCCTGTGCCTGGAGATCGCCGGCGGCGTGACCGTGCCCGGTACCGCGTTCAGGCTCGCCACCTGCAACGGCTCACTCGCCCAGCAGTTCACCTTCGAGACGCTCCAGGCCCAGGCGTTCGGACAGGTCCTCAACCCTGGCTTGAACGAGTGCATCGGAACCAAGGGTGGTTCCACCGGCAACGGAACCGCGGCCGTGGTGTTCCCGTGCAACGGCACCGCGAACCAGGGCTGGACCGGCACCCTCTCCGGAACCGTCAACAGCAGTGCCAACCTCGGCAAGTGCCTGGACGCGACCGGCGGCAACGTCGGTGACCGGGTGGTGCTCTGGGACTGCCACGGTGGTGCGAACCAGAAGTGGACGGTCTCGGACGGAATGGTCCGCAACGACATCAACGACCTCTGCGTCGCCGTGCCTGGCAACTCGCCCGTGCCCGAGACCGAACTGAAGCTTCAGTCCTGCAACGGCTCCCCCGAGCAGACCTTCAGCGTCGAAGTCCAGCAGGCCGCCGAGTCGCAGCAGATCTACAGCGGTTCCCTCGACCGCTGCGTCGACATCAACAACGGTTCCACCGGCAACGGCACCCGAGCCGAGTCGTACCCGTGCACTGGTGCCACGAACCAGCAGTTCCAGTTCGGACCCGACGGTCAGATCCTCTCGGCGTTGAAGCTGACCAAGTGCCTCGACAACACGTCGGGCACGGCCGGTTCCAGCGTGCTGCTGTGGGACTGCCACGGAGGCGCGAACCAACAGTGGACCGTCGTGGGAACCACGCTCGTCAGTTCCGGCGGCCTCTGCCTGGACGTGGCGTCGCCGGCGGACCGCCCCGGCGCCGATCTGGTGCTCGCCTCCTGCTCCGGTGCGCCGACCCAGCAGTGGGTACAGCAGAGCCCGCGGCCCGCGGAGCGGCAGGTGATCCGCAACGTCGCCGAGCACACCTGTCTCGGTCTCGCCGGCGGTTCCGTGGGAGACGGCACCCGGACAGGTTCCTGGACCTGCATCGGTCAACCCGACGCGTTCTGGCACCTCGACCCGAGCGGTCAGATCCTCAGCATCGCGGCACCGTCGAAGTGCCTCGACGTGCGGTCGAACGGCGTCGCTGGTGCAGTCGTGCAGATCTACCCCTGCAACGGCAGCGTCTACCAGCGGTGGAGCTTCGACGACGGCATGCTCGTCAACGCCGCGCACGGGTACTGCCTGACCTCGATGAACGGCACCTCGACGATGGGTTCGGCCTACACGGTGAACGAGTGCACCGGTTCCGCGGCACAGGTCTTCGCTCTCGACCTGACTGCCACCAGGGCGCCGTACAGGGTTCGCAACGCGACGCTCGATCGCTGTATCCAACCCGCGGGCGACGCCACCGCGAACAGCACCGCGATCGTCTCGATGCCGTGCGGCACCGGGATCGGCCAGCAGTTCGACCTGACCGCGGACGGCCACCTCGTCAGCGGCCTGACCCCGAACCGTTGCGTCGACTCCAGCCGCAGCTACCCCGAAGGGTTGGCGCTGCTGTTCGACTGCAAGGGCGAGACGTGGCAGCAGTGGGACGTCGTCGAAGGCCGGATCGTGAGCCGCTACGACGGCAAGTGCCTGACGATCCGGGAAGGCAGCCTCGTCCCCGGCGCCAGCATCTCCGCCGAGACCTGCGACGGTTCGGACTCGCAGGCCTTCGAGATCGTCACCGCCTGAGAGGCGGTGGGGTCAGCCCTTCGGGGATTCGGATCGCCGCCAGCTGGGTCGCCTGAGCGACCAGGCGGTCGCGCACGTCCCACACCTCGCAGATCTCGTCGAGCCGTCCTCCGTCGACGACCTGAGCGGCTTGCCTGACGCGCAACGGGCCCGGGGCGGGGACGGCTCGCACGTACACGGTGAGCGAGATCGTCGGGACCCAGCCCGTCGGCGCCAACTCGAACGTGGCGGGCGGGAAAGCGTCGACCATGAACAGGAGGCCGAGCGGGTCGATCGGGCGTCCGTCGGCGAAGGAGATCCATCCCCGCAACTCACCAGTACCCGCGGGGCGTCCCGTGGCGAAACCGATGACTGCCGGGTCCAGGCGAAGGTCGCTGCGGTCCATGATCGACACGACCATCGATCCGCCCTCGATCGCAGATGGCAGTCGCACGCACTCGTCGATCGGCGGAAGGTCGAACGGAACCCGGTTCGACCACCACGGCCCCTCGGAGTCAGCGGTCAGCGACCCCATCGTGAAGGTCGCGTCGACGCAGGCCCGACCGTCCTGGACGATCGTGGCCCGGACCTGGCTGGCCGTGCGGCCCGTTCGTAGGACCTGGGTCACGATCTCGGCCGGCCCGGGGTCCGGTGCGGCGAGGTAGTGAGCGGTCGACGATGCGGGGTCGCTGTGGTCGGCTCCGGCTTCGGCCAGGGCGAGTGCCCCTGCTCTGGCGGCAGCGGCCAGGAGGTAGCCCCCGTTGGGCTTGGGGCCGACGGTCCATCCTTCGTCGACGTCCATCGCGAACTTCGTCCCGTCCACAGGTCGTACCGCTGTCGCCTGATCGAACTCGTACACGTCCCCGATCCCCTCGTCACGCATTCATGCGCAGGGTAGAGGTGCCATGACCGATCGAGGTAGTCGGAGGCCGTCGAGCGATCTCGAAGCAGGAGGCAGGCCCGCTCGTTCGGCGATACGGTCGCCGCCGTCCACGTTCGTGCCGCCGCCGACCGGTTGTTCGGCGGCTCCGCCCAGAGGAACCGCACCCCGATGACCGACCCGACCACCGTCGTCCAGGAACGCCTCGAGAAGTTGCTCGCCGAGCACGACCCTCGCGTCGAGGACCAGTTCACCTTCCGCGGTCACCAGTACGACGCCGGCCTCGCCTGGGTCCACTTCCCTGAAGGCTGGGGCGGTCTCGGCCTGGCGCCGAACCTCCAGCGCATCGTCGACGACGGCCTCCGCAAAGCCGGCGCGAAGCCGATCGAGTCCATCCACTTCTTCGGCCTCACGATGGCCGGCCCGACCGTCGTCACCCATGGCTCCGACGAACTGCGACGCCGTCTGCTGCGGCCGATGTTCACCGGTGAGGACCCGTGGTGCCAGCTCTTCAGCGAGCCGGGTGCCGGCTCGGACCTCGCCGGTCTGGCCTGCAAGGCGGTGCGCGACGGCGACGAATGGGTGATCACCGGTCAGAAGGTCTGGAACACGCTCGCCCACCTCGCCGACCGGGGGATGCTCGTCGCCCGCACCGACCCCGACGCGCCCAAGCACAAGGGCCTCACGTACTTCGCGCTCGACATGCACGCACCGGGGGTCGAGGTCCGTCCGCTGCGCCAGATCACCGGCGAGGCCGAGTTCAACGAGGTGTACCTGACTGAGGTGCGGGTCCCCGACGCGGACCGCATCGGTGACGTCGGCGAAGGCTGGCGGGTTGCGATGACCACCCTCTCCAACGAGCGCACCACGATCGGTGGCGGTGGCGGTGCCCCGACGCGTGGGTCCGGCGCGATAGCCGAGGCGGTCAGGATCTGGCAGGAGGAAGCGAACGTCGACCGCAACCCCGTGGCGAAGGACCGCCTGATGCAGCTCTGGATCGATTCCGAGGTGCTGCGGCTCACCAACATCCGGGCCTCCCAGAACCGCAAGGCCGGCAACCCCGG
>JAGQSN010000237.1 GCA_020439555.1 Acidimicrobiales bacterium
CAGCAGCGCAGCATCGGCTGGGTCTACGACGCCGCCCTGCGAGCCGAACTGACCGAGCGGCTCGGCGTCGGTTGGCGGGAACACGACGGCTGCGTGCAGGACCTGGCCTGCATTCCGACCGAGCTGCGTGACGGCTTCTCCAAGCGCAGCACCCAGGTCGCCGCGAAGCACGCGGAGCTGATCCGGCGGTGGAGCGCCAACCACGACGGCGCCGACCCCGACGCGACGACCATCGCGTCCCTGGAACGAGACGCGGCCAAGAGTTCGCGCCCGAACAAGACCCACGGGATCTACTCGACGGCGCTCCGTGCCGAGTGGGGCGACGAGGCCCGGCAACTGGGCCACGACCCCGCCACGCTCACCGCCGAAGCCATCGCCCACGACCCGCGCCCAACCGATCCGGCTCGGGATGTCGAACTGATCGACGAAGCCCTGCACCAAGCCAGCGAAGAAGCGTCGACGTGGCTGCGGGCCGATCTCGCCCGGCACCTCGCCACGCTCGTCGAGCCCGATCGATGCTCCAACGCCGCCGAACTGGTCGACGAGATCGACCGGCTCGCCGCCCTCGCCGAGCAACGCTGCACCGCCGTGGGGCCCGAACGCCACGACACGAGACGACACCGGACGGACGGTCGACCAATCACCGAGCACGTCACCGACCGGCGCTTCACCACGCCAGCCGTCCTCCACCAGGAGCAGGAACTCCAGCGGTGGGCTGCCAGCCGAGCCCGGCCGGTCGCCACGACGGCAGATGCTCAGCGAACCGCAGCATTGGCCATCGCCGGACACGACCAGCTCGTGGTCGTGGTGGGACCGGCAGGCACTGGCAAGACCCACACCACCGCGGTCGCCGTCGGAGCCCTCCAGGCCCGCGGCCGACAAGTCATCGGCCTCGCGCCCTCGGGCAAGGCCGCCGACGTCCTCGCTACCGAAGCCCACTGCCCCACTGACACGGTCGCCGGGTTCCTCACCCGCCACCGCGACCGGCCCTCTCGGTGGCCGACTGGAACGACCGTCATCCTCGACGAGGCAGGCATGGCCGCTACCGCGGATCTGGCTCAGCTCGTCCACCTCGTGCGCCGACACCACTGGCGCCTGGTCGCCGTCGGAGACCCCGAACAGCTCCCATCGGTCACACGCGGCGGGGTCTTCGCCCACTGGTGCGACACGCTCCCCCACCACACCCTCGACACGCCCCGCCGCTTCACCCACGACTGGGAAGCCGCCGCGAGCATCGGCCTGCGCGCCGGTCGCCCTGACGCGGTGGCCACCTACGCGGCGAACCGACGCCTCCAGGCCGTCCACCCGGCACTACTCGCTGCCCAAGTCGCCCGAGCCCACCAGAACCACGAGGCAGCCGGCCGAACCGTGGCCGTCACCACCAGCACCGCCGAGACCGCCCGGGCCATCAACCGCGAGATCCAGTGGCTCCTTCATCCCCGAGCCAACGGGGGTGTCGAGCTGAGCGACGGCACCACCGTCCACGTCGGCGACACGATCGCGACCCGCCACAACGACCCGACCGCCCGCACCGACCAGGGAGAGAAGGTCCGAAACCGCCACACGTGGACCATCACGGCCACCCAAGCCGACGGGTCGATCACAGCGCACCACCCCGAGCGCGGCAGCGTCGAGCTTCCTGCCGACTACGTCGCTCGCCACGTCGAGCTCGGCTGGGCGGTCACCGGCTACGGCAACCAGGGCGACACCGTCGACATCGGCATCGCCGTCCTCGACGGATCCACCAGCCGGAACCACGCGTACGTGGCCATGACCCGAGGCCGACAGGCCAACCACGCGCTCCTCGTCGACGTCGACGACACCACCGACCCCGCCGAACGCCTCATCGACATCATCACCCGCCCCACCAGCGCCGAGTCCGCCCTCGCCGTCCAGGCACGACTCCATCGCGAAGCCGGCCAAGAACCACCCGACCATGCGGCTCCCATGCTGCGCCGCCCGGACCGATCGCCCCCGGCGGCACCACCGTCGCCGACGGAGAAGACCCACGAACAGAAGATCGCCGAGGCACGTGAGCGCCTCGACCGAGTCCAGTACCGCGCCCCGAGCCCCGACCGCGGACTCGGCCTGTGAACGAGCCACCGCCACGCCGATCGACAGCGGTACCCTCGAACCGTCACCCGCTCGCTGCCTGCCCGGTGATGAAGCACCAAGAAGGCGGCCTCCCAGTCATCCAGCACCACGTTGCTGCTGATCCGAGGGGCCGCCCCATGGCGAAGCGCACCCGCAAACCCGTCGCCGTGTTCGAGCACGGCACCCGCATCTACGCACCCGTCGACGGCGAACGACGCCACCGCATCGTCGCCCGCGACGCCGCTACCGGCGAGCGGCTGTTCATCGCCGCCGGGTCCGAACATGCGGCCCGGCTCCGCGCCCGCGAGATCGAGGAACGACTCGAAGCAGCCGCGTCGATCCGCGAACCCGACCGGTGGTCTCGCACCGTCGAAGACCTCGCCCGCCGCTACGTCGACGACCACCTCACCACGAAGTCGAACCGGTACCGCGAGAAGCACCAGTACCTCCTCCGGGCGTGGATCCTCCCGACCATCGGCACCCGACCGGTCATCGAGTGGAACTCCGCCGAAAGCGACCGAGTCCTCGCCTCAGTCCGCAAGGCCGGACGCTCCGACGCGCTCGTACAGGACGTCGGCAGCGCCATGCGAGCACTCGTCACCTACGCCCGACGCCTCCGCTGGCTCACCGCCCGCGACGACGACCCCATGTGGCTCGTCAGCTACTCCACCAAGTCCACCCGCCAGGGCGAGACCGCCACCTTCATCCCCCGCTCCACCCTCCCCACCGACGACCACTGCGCCGCGCTGTTCGCGGCCATGGCCGAGCAGGGCAACGAGCGTTGGGCGCTCGCCATGCGCCTCGTCCACCGATCCGGGCTCCGCTGGGGCGAGCTCACCGGTCTCGAGCCCGGCGACATCGAGTTCGAGCCGAATCGGATCGTTCACGTCCGCCGAGCCGTCGAGCAGACCTCCGCCGGCCCACCCACCCTCAAGACCCCGAAGAACGGAAGGACCCGAACGACGATCTTCCCCAAGAGCCTCGCCGACGACCTCGCGCAGCTCGTCGACGCCGTCCACGCCGAGCACGGCCAGACCGGCCTCCTGTTCCCGAACCGCCGCGGTGGCATCGCCCGCCGGTCGTCGTTCCAGCAGGTCTGGATCAAGGCCGCCGACGCCGCCGGCTGGCCGATGACCGCTCTCCTGCGCCGCACCGCCGGCTACGGCCAGCACGACAAGGGCTGGCGGTGGACCGGCTCCGCCAAGTGGACCGTCCACGACCTCCGCCACGTCGCCGCGTGCTGGATGCTCTTCGACCTCGGCCTCGACCCCGCCATCGTCGCCGAGAAGCTCGGCCACGCCGACCCCGCCTTCACGGTCAAGCGCTACGTAGGCGTCCGAGGCAACCCCGACGAACGCGCCACCGCGCTCACCGATGAGTGGTGATCACCGGGACGGCCGCCGCTCACGTCAAAGGTCCGCACCCGGACCAGCCCGCGCGTCAAAAGGGTGGGTCGTCTGGTGCCGATCCGGCTTCCGCTGGCCCCTGAACCGTTGCCTCGTGCTCAGCCTGCTCGACGTGCCACTCGGCCCGTGCGAGCAGTTCGTCGAAGGTCAGGACCTCGGGCTCTACGAGATTCCGACGGAAGAGCTCAAAGCTACGGACCTTGTCTGGAACCGGGCCGCCTCCGTCGCCCACGAACTGGTCGAGCGAGCCGGCGATGACATAGCAGCGAGGCCGAACAATGAATGTCCCGGTGCCGAGCATCGATCCGTCGGAGGCTGCGTCCTGGATGTAGTCGTCGTTGCGCAGACCGGCCAGGTGGACGGTCTGCTGCACTTGAACCACGGCACCCGCGAGATCGTTGGATGGGCGCCAGCATCCTGACCGGTACTGATCAGCCAGTAGCTCCGTCCGGTGGTGCTTGATCTCGGCGAAGACGAGCGATCGAATGATCCCAGCAGTGCGGAGCAGCGCGTCGACGCGCTTCCCGACGCCGGTGAAGCTGCGTCCCACCACGGTCTGCTCAAGTTTGGACTCGTCCCATGACGTCAGCAGCTGTCCCGCCAGTCCAACGCCAAGAATCCACGGGTTGTCCTCAAGAAGCCGTTGCCATGCCTTCTCTGGACCACCGGCCTCCTCAGCCGCCCCATCGAAGTCCTCGACGTTCTCGAGCCAGTTCCGCATCGTGCTAACAACCTCACGGCGCCGCTGTAGCGCGACAACGTCCCGCGCATCCGCGTCCGACTCGATCAGCGCGCGGAAACGCTTGGGATCGCTTGCATAGACCGATGCCATCGCCGTCGGATCCTCGAACACCTCCCGCAGGAGGTCATCGTCGACGCGCACCGTGCCGTCGCCTTCGACTGGGATCGAATCCAGCGCCCGCAACATGTCGATCAACCGGCTCGACTGATCCCGGTTCAGTTCGAGCACAGTTTCGAGCTTGCTCAGGTCGCCGCTGGTTGGAACCTTCTGGATCCGAACCTTCCGCACGGCTCCAGCCGAGCGTGCAACCTGGAGCTGAAGCTGCTTGCGTCCGCCAGGCGTCGTGTGAACCACCTCGTTCGTCCAATCCCAATCGTCGCCGTCGTCAGTGATGACCTCATCGATAACCCGGTAGATGTAGCGGGTTGGGTGACCGGCGTCTTGCCCGAACGCCGCGGTGAAGCTCCTCGTCACGTACGTGCGAGTGGTGAGACGCCCTTCAGCGAAGGTCACCTCGTCCGGCTCGGGGAACGAGTCCAAGGAGATCGGCACCAGGCTGACATTCTGCCCGACCAGCCTTGGCCAGCACGCGATACCGGAGTTGGCCGCCACGGAGCACGGTCACGCGCGATCACAGATGGCCGGCCCGCCTGACTGGCGTCTGACGTGCCCGAGCAGACGTGACTCCCGTCACTCGCCTGGCACAGATCCTGGCACAGAACGCAGGGGTACAGGGAGGAACGCCCAGGTACGGGCGGGGTCTCGACGGAACGGTCTCGACCGCTGACCAGGTCACCAAACCGCTGGTCAAAACGACGAAACCCCCTGCGTAGCAGGGGGTTTCGTTCCGAGCGGACGACCGGATTCGAAC
>JAGQSN010000019.1 GCA_020439555.1 Acidimicrobiales bacterium
TGCTCGACGATCCGTCCGTCCTCCATGACGAGGATCGTGTCCGCGTCTCGGATCGTCGAGAGGCGGTGGGCGATGACGAAGCTCGTCCGCTGAGCGCGCAGGGCAGCCATGGCGTGCTGGATCAGGACCTCCGTACGGGTGTCGACCGAACTGGTGGCCTCGTCGAGGATGAGGATCGCTGGATCCGCGAGGAAGGCTCGAGCGATCGTCAGCAACTGCTTCTCGCCGGCGCTCACCGTGCCGCCCTCGTCGTCGACGAGCGTGTCGTAGCCGTCGGGCAGCGAGTGGACGAAACGGTCGACGTAGGTCGCCCGGGCCGCCGTCCTGATCTCGTCCTCGGTGGCGGACGGGTTCCCGAACGCGATGTTCTCCCGGATCGTCCCTCCGAACAGCCACGTGTCCTGGAGCACCATCCCGATCTGGGAGCGCAGCTCGCGGCGGCTCATCTCCGCTGTGTCACGGCCGTCGAGGGTGATGCGTCCCGAATCGATGTCGTAGAACCGCATGATCAGGTTCACGAGTGTCGTCTTGCCGGCGCCGGTCGGCCCGACGATGGCGACGGTCTGACCGGGTTCCACCTTCAGGGACAGGTCCGTGATCAACGGCCGATCGGGCAGGTAGCTGAACGACACGTCCTCGAACTCGACGCGTCCCCGAGTCGGCCCCTGATCGGCAGTCGCGGGCGGGTCCGCCGATTCCTCCACGGCGTCGAGCAGTTCGAACACCCGCTCGGCCGACGCGATGCCGGACTGGAGGACGTTGGTGATCGACGCGACCTGCGTGAGCGGCTGGGTGAACTGCCGTGAGTACTGGATGAACGCCTGGATGTCACCGATCGACATCCGCCCGGACGACACCTGGAGGCCACCGATGACCGCGACGGCGACGAAGTTCAGGTTGCCGAGGAACATCATCGCCGGAGGAATGATCCCCGCTATGAACTGGGCACCGAAGCTCGCCTTGAACAGTTCGTCGTTCTTCTCGTCGAAGAGACGCTCGACCTCGGCGGTCTGGCCGAACACCTTCACGAGCGAATGGCCCGTGAAGGCCTCCTCGACCTGGGCGTTGAGGGTGCCGGTGTGCATCCACTGGGCGATGAAGCGCTTCTTCGAACGGGCCGCGATGAACTTCGTGACGAAGATCGACGTCGGGATCAGGATCGCCGCGACGAACCCGAGGATCACCGAGATCGAGAACATCATCGCCAACACCGCCACCAACGTGAGCAGCGAAGTCAGAAGCTGGGACAGCGTCTGCTGAAGGCTCTGGGCCAGGTTGTCGATGTCGTTCGTGACACGACTGAGCAGGTCACCGCGTGGGGTCGTGTCGACGTAGCGCAGCGGGACGCGGTGGAGCTTCGCCTCGACCTCGCTGCGGAGGCGCTGCATGCTCCTCTGCACGACGCCGGCGAGCAGCCAGTTCTGCGTGAACTGGAGGACGGCCGACGTCACGTACAGCCCCATCGCGATGAACAGGTAGTGCCGGAGTCGTCCGAAGTCGACCCCGGCGGGGGAGAACGCGCCCATGACGACCGTGTCGGTCGCGTGTCCCAGGATCCGTGGCCCGATGGCCGACAGCGTCACCGCGCATATGGCGAGGCAGACGACGGCGATGCCGCCGGCCCGCTCCCGGCCCATCGTCCGGATCAGGCGACGGATCGCACCACGAGCGTCCTTCGCCTTCTCCGTCGGCATCCCGGCGCTGAAACGGCCGCCCATCGCCCGAGCCTCGGACTGCGGGGTCGGCCTACCGTCGGTGTGATGCTGATTGTCGAGGCCCGCCGCTGCCGTCGGGCTGTCGCCGTTCGATGGTGTCGACGGTTTCGAGGGGTCCGTGGCGCTCATGCCGCATCCCCCCGTTGCTGGACCTGGGACTCCACGATCTCCACGTAGGTGGGACAACTCTCGAGCAGTTCGGTGTGCGAGCCGAGCCCGACCACCTGACCGTCCTCCAGTACGACGATCTGATCGGCGGAGGTGATCGTCGAGACCCGTTGGGCGACGATGATCACCGCCGCGTCACGGGTCCACGGTGCCAGTGCCGCCCGGAGGCGGGCATCGGTCGTCAGGTCCAACGCGGAGAACGTGTCGTCGAACAGGTAGACGTCAGGTTTGCGGACGAGCGCCCGGGCGATCGCCAGGCGTTGGCGCTGACCGCCGGAAACGTTGGTGCCGCCCTGGGTGATCGGCGAATCGAGGCCGTTCGGCATCGCCCGGACGAAGTCGGCCGCCTGGGCGACGGTGAGCGCGGCCCAGAGGTCCTCGTCCGTCGCGTCGGGATTCGCGAACACGAGGTTCGATCGGACCGTGCCCGAGAAGAGGTACGGCTTCTGCGGGACGAGGCCGATCCGCCACCACAGGTCCTCGGTGCCCATGTCCCGCACGTCGACGCCGCCGATCGTCACGGAACCCGACGTCACGTCGTAGAGGCGTGGGATGACGTTGAGGAGCGTCGTCTTGCCGGCGCCGGTGCTGCCGATGATCGCGGTGGTCGTACCGGGGGCGGCGACGAAGGACACGTCGGACAGGACCGGCTGCTCCGCTCCGGGGTAGTGGAAACCGACGCCGTCGAGGACGAGGTCGCCGCCCGCTGCGGTCACGGCCACGGGGCCGTCGGGGTCCCTCACGGTCGGCTCGGTGTCGAGCACCTCCTGGATGCGTTCCGCCGACACGGCAGCCCGGGGTGCCATCACGACCATGAAGGTCGCCATCATCACCGACACCAGGATCTGGACGAGGTAGCTGATGAACGCGACCAGGGCACCGATCTTCATGTCGCCCGAGTCGATGCGAGCACCACCGAACCAGATGGCGGCGATGCTCGACAGGTTCAGGACGATCATCACCGTCGGGAACATGAATGCCATCAGGTGGCTGGCGTGCAACGACGCACCGGTCAGTTCGTCGTTCACCTGCTCGAAGCGTGCCGTCTCGTCGGGTTCCCGCACGAAGGCCCGGATCACCCGGATGCCGGTGATCTGCTCGCGCAGCACCTGATTCACGCGGTCGATGCGGTCCTGCACGATCCGGAACTGCGGGATCATCCGCGACACGATGATCCCGACGGGGATGATCAGCGCCGGGACGCTGACCAGCAGGATCAGCGAGAGCGGAGCGTCCTCCCGGGTCGCCATGAAGATGCCGCCTGCCGCGGTGATCGGCGCGGAGACGAACAGCGTGCAGCCCATGAGGACGAACATCTGGACCTGTTGCACGTCGTTGGTGATGCGGGTGATCAGCGACGGCGCACCGTGGTGGGCGACCTCTCTCGCCGAGAACGCCGTCACCCGGTGGAACAGGTCGTGGCGGACGTCGCGACCGAAGCTCATCGCAGCCTTCGCCCCGGCGTATACGGCGGCGACGTAGAACAGCACCTGCACCACTGTCACGGCGAGCATGAACCCACCCCGGGCCCAGATGTAGTCGCGGTCACCGGCGATGATGCCCTTGTCGATGATGTCCGCCGTGATGCTCGGCAGGTACAGGGTGCACATCGACTGGACTGCCTGGAGGCCCACGACGGCGAGCAGCAGGCCGCGGTAGGGGAGCAGGCGTTCGCGGAGGAGGCGGATCAACAAGGCGGTGACTCCCACCGGTCGAGGACACGGGACGGGAGGTCGATCCTGCCACGATCGTGCGCCCCGCGACCGCATCGCGGGCAGAATCTCTGCATGACCGAACAACCCCCGGCCGCCGAACCGCTCGACATGTACGTCGAGTTCGACGAACTGACCTTCGACCGACCCGCCGCCGGTGTGCTGCGGATCACCCTCGACGGACCCGGCCTCAACTCCGTCGGTCCCGCCCTGCACCGCCAGATCGCCGACGTCTGGCGCGTCGTCGACCGTGACGCCGACACGGACGTCGCCCTGCTGCGTGGTGCGGGCAAGGGGTTCTCCTCCGGTGGCAGCTTCGAACTGCTCGACGAGATGATCGAGGACCCCGACTCCCGGCTGCGCGTACTGCGGGAGGCCAGGGACCTCGTCTTCAACATCGTCGAATGCTCGAAACCGATCGTCTCCGCGGTGCACGGACCCGCCGTCGGCGCCGGGCTCGTCGCCGCGCTGCTGGCCGACGTGTCGGTGGTCGGTCGCACCGCCCGGATCATCGACGGCCACACCCGCCTC
>JAGQSN010000238.1:0-10406 GCA_020439555.1 Acidimicrobiales bacterium
GCGATCACCTGGTCGGTGTCGGTCACGTCGCAGGCGACGAACACGCCGCCGAGCTCCTTGGCGAGGGCTTCGCCCTTCTCCTGCTGTCGGTCGAGGTCGGCTACGACGACCTTCGCCCCCAGCGACGCGAGGTGGCGGCTCGTGGCCTCGCCGAGGCCCGAAGCACCACCGGTGACGATTGCACTGATCCCGTTGATCTCCATGCGGAGGACTCTATTGACTGGACGGTCAAGTGTGCGAGCCCGGGCACGGACGTTCCGGGCACGACCGTTACGCTGCCAGGTCGATGGTCGACAATCGTTTCCGACGCGCTCCACAGGTCCGCCCCGTCGGGCCAGCCCGCCGAGCAGCCCTCGTTGCCACGACGATCGTCTCGTTGCTCGCCTTCCTGGCCGGATGCTCAGGCGACCGACCGACCCTCGAGGCAGCCCCGTCGACGCTGCCGGGCTCGACGACACGTCCAGCACCGACCACGACGACGACGCCGCTCACGGCGCTTCCGACGAGCCCCGTCAACGTCCTCGGTTTCATCGCCACCCCGAAGGGTTCGCCCAACGCCCAACCGCAGGTTTACGCCGAGCCGAGCCGCACCGCGACGAAGATCGACGTGCCCGCCAGGACGATGATCGGTGCGCCCACCACCTTCGCCGTCATCGGTGACCCCGAGCGGCAGCCGAGCAGTTGGTACAAGGTGATGTTGCCGATCCGCCCGAACACCGCTGTCGGCTGGGTGGAGGCGTCGACCGTCGACCTGACCAAGACGGACGTCAGGATCTTCGTCGACCTCGAAGGTCGGACCATCCGGGCAGAACGGGCCGGACGCGAGGTGTTCCGTGCGCCGATCGCGATCGGCACCGAGACGAACCCGACGCCGACCGGCCCCGCTTACATGACCGAGCTCATCAAGAACACGAACCCGGCCGGCGCCTACGGCCCGTACGCGTTCGGGTTGTCCGTCCACTCGGACACCCTCACCGAGTTCGAGGGCGGCGACGGCCAGGTAGGAATCCACGGGACGAACAAGCCTCAGCTCATCGGCGAGCGGGTGTCGCACGGTTGCGTCCGTCTCTCGAACAGCGACATCCAGAAGCTGGTCGACCTGCAGCTCCCGCTCGGCGCCCCGGTGTTCATCAGCTGACGCTTCGAGAACGAGCCCGACCTTCCCCTTGGACGCCGAACTCCCCACCTTCCGATACCACCCCGACCCAGTCGCGAGCGGAGTGTTCGAGAGGCGTGACCGCCCGTGTGCCTGCTGCGGCGAGAACAGGGGTTGGATCTACGTTCCTGCCCCTTATGCCGACGCCGATCTGGGCGACCGCCTCTGCCCGTGGTGCATCGCGGACGGTTCTGCCGCCACACGTTTCGGTGCCGTGTTCACGATCGTCGAACAGGCCACGGTGCCGTCCGGGGTCACGGACGCGGTCGTCGACGAGGTCGCCTCCCGCACACCCGGTTTCGCCGGTTGGCAGCAGGAGCGGTGGTTGTTCCACTGCGACGACGCGGCCGGTTATCTCGGTCCCGTCGGGTGGGATCAGATCTCCGAGGATCCGGAGGCGATCAAAGCCCTGACCGACCAGGCAGAGTCACTCGGCTTCACCGGCGAGTCCGCGGAAGCGTTCGTCGGCTCGCTCGACGTCGACGGTTCGGCCACCGGCTACCTGTTCCGATGCCTCCATTGCGGCAAGTCGCTCGCCTACGCCGACTTCGACGACGAGTGACCGACCCGGAAATCCCTGCTCAGCTGTGCTCGGCCTGCCAACGGGAGAGAAGGCCTCGGGCGATGACCATGCGTTGGATCTCGCTCGTGCCCTCACCCAACAGCATGAGCGGCGCGTCCCGGTAGTAGCGCTCGATCGGCAGGTCCTTCACGTAGCCCATGCCGCCGTGGATCCGCATCGCCTCGGTCGCCACCTCCAGCGCTGTCTCGGAGCAGTACAGCTTTGCCATGCCCGCCTCGACGTCCGCCCGTCGGCCGGCGTCCGCCGCCTCGGCTGCACTCCGCACGAGGAGACGCGACGCCTCGATTTTCGTCGCCATGTCGGCCAGCTTGAACGCGATCGCCTGGTGCTGGTTTATCGGTCGCCCGAAGGTCTCACGCTCGAACGAGTAGGCCATCGCAGCGTCGAACGCGGCCCTCGCCACACCGAGCGCTCGGGCGGCGATGTTGATCCGTCCCATTTCGAGGGCACCGAGCACGTCCCCGAGTCCACGGCCCAGCCGATCGTCGCCGCCGAGGACCGCATCCGCCGGAACCCGGTGGTCCACGTAGCTCATCTCCACGGTCTCGATGCCCTTGTAGCCGAGCTTGTCGATGTTGCGGCTGACGGTGATCCCCCCGTGGCTGGGGCCGGGCTCCTTCTCGACGATGAAGCACGTGATGCCCTCCGGCGTGCGCGCTGCGAGGGCGAGGATCGAGGCCCGTTCGCCGTTGGTGACCCAAGTCTTGGTCCCGTTGATCACCCATTCGTCGCCGTCGCGCTCGGCCCGACAGCGCAACGACGCGGCATCTGATCCGGCATCGGGTTCCGACAGCGAGAAGGCTCCTCGCCACTCCCCCGTCGCCATTTTCGGCAGCCACCGGTCCTTCTGTTCGGCGGTTCCCTGGCGCTCGATGAGTGTCGCCACGATCGTGTGCGTGTTGACGACACCAGACAGCGTCATCCAGCCGTAGGCCAGTTCCTCCACGACCCGTGCGTAGGTGAGGGTGTCGAGGCCGAGGCCGCCGTGGGTCGGGTCGATCTTCGAACCGAAGAGTCCGAACGCCTTGAGTTGTTCGACCATCTCGGCGGGGAACTCGTCGGCCTGCTCGAGCGCCGATGCGTTCGGGGTCACGTCCCGGGCGACCCATTCGCGCACGGTCGCGACCATCTCGTCACGTTCCTGATCGGTCAGACTCGATTCCACGTCGATTCCCCATCCTCTTCTGGCGTAGTTCCACGTCGCTCAGCGACGGAGTTCTACGCCAGAACGCGGTGCGGGCGTGAAAACTGCCACGTCCGTCCAATGCTCCGGCACCGTTGACGTCCTGGAAGACTCGGCTTCTCTGCGACGACGAGGCACCCGGAGGTCCCGTGGTCACATCACCAGACCGAGCCGTCATGCGTTGGCTCTTCGCCTTCTCCGGCGTCGTGGCCATCCTGATCATGTTCGGTGGCTTCGTACGACTCACCCGCTCGGGCCTGTCCATCGTCGAATGGGAACCCGTTACAGGCGTGGTCCCCCCGGTGGGCGATGCCGCCTGGCGCGACGCGTTCGCCGAGTACCAGCAGAGCCCGGAGTTCCGTCAGGTGAACCACGCCATGTCGATGGACGAGTTCAAGCGGATCTTCCTGATCGAATGGATCCACCGTCTCGTGGCGAGGCTTGCCGGCTTCGCCTACGCGATTCCCCTCGCCCTGTTCGTGTGGCGTCGACGGATCCCCATACGTGAGATCGGCATCTACGTCGCCATGGGGTCGTTGTTCCTCCTCCAGGCTCTCGCTGGTTGGCTGATGGTCGCGAGCGGCCTGGAGGACCGTCCCTCGGTCGACCACCTGAACCTCACCGTCCACCTGCTCCTGGCTTTCACGCTTCTCGCGTTGGCCCTCTGGACCGCGCTCGGCCACCGAGCCGGTGCTTCCGGCCCCCGACGGGGAAGTCGCTGGTCACCGTCCGCGGCGATGACGTCGATGTTCCTCGCCGCCCTGGTCCTTCAGATCGCCTATGGAGGCCTCACCGCCGGCCTGAAGGCCGGATACATATCCGACACCTGGCCGAAGATGGGAGGGTCGATCCTGCCGGCCAACCTGTTCCGCAGCTTCGGCGACGCGATCGACTCCCCGTTGACGGTGATGTTCATCCACAGATGGTTCGCGTTCGTCGTTGCGACCATCGCGATCGGTACGACGACGATCGTCCTGCGCAACCGCCGTGACCGCGAATCCCGCACATTGGCGGTGGCTCTCGTGGGTGGGATCGGCCTACAGATCGTCCTGGGCATCACCACGGTGCTGACCTCGGTCGCCGAACCGGTGGCATTGGCACACCAGGCGACGGCAATAGGCATTTTCGCTGTCGCTGTGTCCCTGCTTCACCGGATCCGTTCGATGGATGCGAGCACCCGACGGTCCGTTCCTCTCAGCGGGAACGGACCGATCAACGCCGAGACCGAGCCTCTGCCAGTGCTGCTGCACCGCTAGCTACCGCTGTCACCAAGGCGACCGACGGCCACGCACCGACCTTCTTGGCCAGCGGATGGGACGCGCCGAATGCACCGACGTAGACCGCGCCCAACGCGACCGCCGTCGGTATACCGAGCTCGGCCACCCAGCGCTTGGCGGCGAGTCCTCCAGCCGTGAGGAGGACGACGCCTCCGAGCGGACGCTTCTTGGTGAATCGAGCAGTGGCGTACCCGCCGACGAGTCCGGCGGCGACGATCGGGGCAGTGCTGGAAGCCATGGGCGGCAAGGTACAGCCGGTTGATGAACTCGAAGCCGCGGGCAGTCGCACGGTCGTGAGGAAACCCCTTGACAGATTCGGCGGTTCCTCTACGATCCACACCAATAACCGAGACCATCCTCACTTTTGATGTGACTCGGTCGAGTGATCGACGCGGCAGCAAGGGGAAGTTCGTGCGACGGTTCTTCTGGTCAATCGTTGGTCTTCTGGTGTTGACGGCGGTGGCCGCCGCCTGCCAACCGTTCGGCAGTCCCGGCGACGACGACTACGTGATCTTCCGGAACTGTCCGGTGACCACGTGTGCCGCCGGCGAGGAGAACATCCTGCTGATGCGATCGCCGCAGACGACCGTCGACGGCAGCCGCACGACGATGACCGGCAAGCTCGAACTGAGGCTGCGAGGCCGGACCGGCACGTTCGACGACCACGAGTTCCCCGATGCAACGGTCGTCGTCGACGCGGCGAACCCGTCCCAGTCCTCCATCGAGGTCGGCAGCAGCACCGGAGTGCCACCGACGGACGGCTGGAACGACTTCCTCGGCATCGACGGCCTGAACCTCTCCGGCGTCACCCTGCACGGCTACCAGGACGCAGCCCACGACTGGACCGTCAGCCTCAGAGCCGCTTCGGCCGCGTTCACCGAGGCACCGGCGCAGGCGCTCCTGCCTCCTCTTCTCCCCCTCTCGACCACGTTCTCCGCTGCGATCTCGGATCCCGGCATACCCGTCAAGGCCGGCGTGCACCTGGCGAACATCGACCTCGGAGGGATCCACTTCGGCTCCTTCGACCTCTTCAAGGAATCCTGGGCTGATCACTCGCAGGTCACCGCTGCGATATCGGAGGCGTCGGGCCGTCTCGGGCCCGTGACGCTGTCGGAGGTCACGGCGACCGCGGAGTTCGACCAGGCGTTCAACGGGGAGGTCCACGTCTCGGCGATCGCCGCTTCCTCGGGGATGTCCCTCCCGATCGACGTCGACTTTCCCGTGCATGCCGCCGGGGGATCGCTCGTGGCAGGACCCGACGCTTCCATCGCGATCGGATCCGCACCGAACCAGGTGTCCTTGACCGGCACGTTCGAGGTTCCGCTGGGGGGCATTTTCACCGGTCAGGGAAATCTCGTCATCGCCGATGCAGTGCTCGGATGGGGGTCCACCCAGATCCCCGTGCAAGCACAGGTCGCGAACGGCCCGAACGGCTTGGAGGTCGACCTCCACGCCGGAACCGCACAACTGACGCCCGGCGTCAGACTGAACGACGCACACCTGACCTGGCGGGCGAACACCCTCACCGTCGATGCAGAGGCCCAACTGACCGGGGTCACAGCCACCGGATCGGTCCAGGTGACGGGTACGGCGACGATGTCGAACGGAACGCCTTCGGTCGACCTGACAGTGACGGCACCTCACCTCGAATGGAGCCTCCCGGGCGGATCGAACCGCTCGATCGCCATCGACGACGCCTCGTTCCACCTCACCGGGAACTTCCAGGGTGGCACCGTGTCGCTCACCGCCGGGCAGTTCTCGATACCAGCCGGTGTGTTCGGCAACAACGCCGTCACGGGCAACCTCGACCTGTCGGGCCAGATCGCCCTCGGTGCGAACTTCGCCGTCACCGGATGGCGCTTCGACGTCGCCACCGCCGTCAGGCTCGGCGCGATCGACACGTCGGCGTCGATCCACGGTTCTGGCGGCAGCCTCTACGACGGGGTCACCGGCGCCAACGCCGAGGTGACCGGCGTGCTCTCGATCATCGACCCAGGGCGCGGACTGGGTGGAGTCCTGCGCGCCACGCTCTGGCTGGACGATCAGGGACGGCTCCACCTCGACGGCACCGGCAACGCGCACGTCACCCTCGGCTCGAAGGTCGTCATCGACGGCACAGTCACCGTCACCGACAACGTCCTGACCGTCAACGCCAACGCAAAGCTCGGAACTTCGATCACGGTTCCCATCAGCGGCACGATCACGGTCGACACTGCGAACCCGACAGCCGTCCCGACCGTCGACCTCACCGCGGTTCGGATCCACGTCTCCCAGACCGTCTACTTCGAACAGGTCCACCTGACGAACTCGTCGAACCTCACGACCTTCACGCTCACCGGACACATCGGAGTGGCTTCGCCGATCCTCGACCTGCTCGGCCTCGACGACTTCGACATCGCCGGGACCGTGAACCTGGCTTCCGGTGACCTGAACAGCGCTACGGCCGGGAACATCACCTACGACCTGCAACTGACCATCCCGACCGGCAACCCGGTGCCGAGCATCCTCAGGCTCTTCGTGATCTCACGCTCATCGTTCAACCTCCACGCGTGGGGCGACTCCCACGGCCTGACGATCGACCTCGGCGCCCAAGCGGTCTTCGGAGCCAACCTCGGGATCATCAGCGGCGGCGCGGCCGGTCGCCTCGACGTCGACGGCACCCTCGACTTCGACACCGGGGCCGTCGGAATCAACGGCCACGCAGGCGCAATGGTCTTCGCCCAGGCCTTCGGTCTCGTAGACGCCGAAGGTGCAGCGACCATCGACGTGTCGCTCACGGGAAACCTGAACTCCACGCTCACACTCGCCGCGAACGGGACCGGCTGGGCGGGAGCGAACTTCATCGGCATCCCCGTGGCCAGCGGAGACATCAACCTGGGTGGCAGCGTCGTCATCACGCCCTCCACCGGTGCCGTCACGGGTACCGCGTTCGCCAACTGGTCGATCGACGTCGTGGGTGGTGTGTTCGGCAACCACGACGGCGACTGGAAGTACAACGTCTCGGGGACCACCTCCAACCCCGTCGTAACGGCCCACGACAGCTACTGGCGCGACAACCACTGGCGGGCCAAGGACATCAGCGGTCAGGTGATGCCGGTGAAGAACCTGTGCGGCACCTACCAGCACAAGGGAACTTTCGAGCTCAACTGGCACACGGAAGGAACATGGGGTGACTGCAACTCGTACGCCTTCGTCGGCGGGACGCTGATGCTCGACGTCGACCGTTCGAACAGCCTCACCGGCTCGGACACCGCCTTCCCGTCAAGCGTGTCGGTCACCCTCACCGACGCCTCCGACGGCAACGAACTCGTGGGCCAGACCACCACCGCTACCGACGGCTCCTGGGGTGCCGGCGTGGTCGTCCGACCGGGCCACAAGTACGTGGTGAACTACGCACTTCCGTCCGGCTACAAGATCAAGCCGGGTTCGGCCGGGTTCGCCACCGTGGCCCAGACCGCATACGTGGGCGGCGAGTGGGTGTACGAGATCGACTCGCCCACGGCCGCCAACCAGACAGTCGATGCAGGGGTGTTCGGGTCGCGTCAGATCATCTGGCGTTCCCTCACCGGCTCGGTGTTCGGGGACACCGACGGTGACGGGGTACGAGATCCGGGCGAGTCCGGTCTCGCCGGCGTCACCATGACCGTCTCGACCGTCGGAGAGCCCGACAGGACCGCCGTCACCGACGTGAGCGGCCACTACGACATGAACCTCCTCGACTCGGACCTACCTGTCACGGTGAAGGTCGACTACCAGCAGAGCTTCCAGATCATCTCGGCGGACCCGGACGGCACACTCGACGGAAGCACCTACGTGAACCTGACCGCGGACCCCACGACGGTCGGAGATTTCGGGATCTGCGACCTCGGATCCTGCGGCACCGGATCCGTCGAAAGCACGTTCACGTACTCCGCCAGCGACGGAACTCCGCAGTCCCCTTCGGACATCACGGTGAACTGGGAAGGGGCGGACGCCAACAATCTCGGCACCTACGGGTTCGTGTACGCGGACAGCTCGGGACACTTCAGCCTCGACGACCTGCCGGCCGGCGTCTACAACCTCACGTTCCAGACGACCTTCTACGGACAGGCGAAGGCCTGCGTGCCCGACACGACAACGGGTTACGGCTACGTGTGCGACTACACGTTGCAGGTCACCGTGATCCCTCGCCAGACGGTCACGATCTACGACCTGACCCTCTGGCGGCAGCCGCAACCCTGGGAGCAGGGCGGCTACAACCCGATGTCGCCATGGCTCACCTGGCCCTGACGATCAGGGGCCGAGGACGGTGAGCTCGGCCCCGAGGCGACGGTCCAGATCCGAGAAGATCCGGTCGAAGCGGTCGTCGGTCTGGTTCCAGACGAGGATCGCCTGATCCGCAGCGTTGGCCAGCCACGTGTCACGCCTGCGCATCGCCTTCGCGAACTCGTCCTTGTCCGCGGGTGACTTCTTCTCCAACTGGACGACTCGCTCGGCGCGACCGAGAAGGTCACGGAACCGCGCCCGGGCGGGCGGCGCCAGGTTGCGGTCCGGATCAGAGAACGGCAGGACTGCGACGTAGTCGACGTCGGCCTTGATCGCCGCCTCGGCGGCCAGTTGCTCGGCTCCGGGTCGCAGTCCGGTGAGTACGACCAGGTCCGGCGTGATCCGCGCGTAGCCGTCGATGAGGTCGACCAGCCGCCGTCGGACCGACTCACTCGTCGGGTTCGGATCCCACCCTCCGAGCTCCGGAGGCGAGTGGCCCACGACCAGCAGGAGGTAACCGTCGGGGATGCGCCCGTCCCGGCGACGCCGCTCGGCACGTTGCTCGGCCGGCGGCAGGTCGGTCAGCTTGCCTCCGCCCGCGGAGGCAGCCGCGGTCCCTCCGCCCGCGGCCCTCTGTGCGTCACGTTGCTCGACGGCGAGTCCGTCGACCAGGTCGTTCATCCGGTCACCGGAGTGGCCCTTCACCCACTCGAAGGCGAGGTCGGCCCTGGAATCACGAGCCTCTACGAGTGGCTTCCAGAGGTCCTGGTTCTTGACGGGCTTCTTGTCCTTGGTGCGCCAGTCGTTGCGCACCCAGTTCCTGGACCACTTCTCGAGACCGTCCTTCACGTAGGTGGAGTCCATGACGATCACCAGCGGCCCGTCCGGGTTGTCCTCTATGGCTCGGAGGACGGCCGTCAGCTCCATGCGGTTGTTGGTGGTCTCCGGTTCCCCGCCGCTTCCGTGGTGGTCCGCCGACGATGCCCAGGCCCAACCGCCGGGTCCGGGGTTCCCGCTACAGGCGCCGTCGGTGTAGATGCGCAGCGGTTCCGAACGGGCCATCGGCCCAGCATGGCAGGGGAAACGACACATGGGGTGCGAACCGGGCAAGACCGGGGCACGATGGCTGCATGGCCTACGACGACGGTTACGTGAAGCAACTCGCTGACATCGATCCGGCCGAGACCCGCGAGTGGATCGAGTCCCTCGATGCGGTGATCGACCGACGCGGTGCCAACCGGGCCGAGCTGATCATCCAGAACCTGCTCGCGCACAGCCACACGCGTGGGCTCGACATCTCTGGGCTCGTCAGCACGCCGTACGTGAACTCGATCGGACCGGAGGAACAGGAGACCCGTTACTGGTTCCCTGGTGACTTCGAGGCGGAGCGACGCATCCGGGCGTTCGTCCGATGGAACGCCGCGGTGATGGTGGTCAAGGCGAACCACGCCGCGGACGGCATCGGTGGCCACCTGTCCACCTTCGCGTCGAGCGCGGCGCTCTACGAGGTCGGCTTCAATCACTTCTTCCGGGGCAAGGACGACGGCACTCCCGGTGACGCCATCTACTTCCAGGGTCACGCGGCGCCCGGCTTCTACGCACGCATGTACGTCGAAGGTCGCCTCGACGAGGAGGACCTGGACGGGTTCCGGCGCGAGATCGGCGGCGGTCTTTCCAGCTACCCGCACCCGAGGCACATGCCGGACGTGTGGGAGTACCCGACGGTCTCGATGGGCCTGGGGCCGATCAACTCGCTCCACCAGGCCCGCTTCTTCCGCTACCTGCACCACCGCCGCATCGACGACACCTCCGCGAGCCGCGTGTGGTGTTTCGTGGGCGACGGCGAGGTGGACGAACCCGAGACCCTGGGGGCGATCTCCCTCGCAGGACGGGAGGCTCTCGACAACCTCACCTGGGTCGTCAACTGCAACCTGCAACGCCTCGACGGGCCGGTGCGCGGCA
>JAGQSN010000238.1:10432-10692 GCA_020439555.1 Acidimicrobiales bacterium
TCCGCGGTGCGGGTTGGAACGTCATCAAGGTCGTGTGGGGAACGGCGTGGGACGAACTGCTCGCGGCCGACACCGAGGGCGTCCTGCTCGACAAGATGAACAGCACCGTCGACGGCGAGTTCCAGCGCTACGCGGTCGAGGACGGCGCCTACATCCGGGAGCACTTCTTCGGACCCGACCCGAGGCTCCGCAAGATGGTCGAGCACCTGAGCGACGACGACCTGCGCTGGCTCCCCCGCGGCGGCCACGACTACCGCAAG
>JAGQSN010000239.1 GCA_020439555.1 Acidimicrobiales bacterium
GGGGGCTTCGCGTGAGTGGCGGTGGTTGGTCGACGGTTGCATCAGAAGAGCCGCAGTTCGTCGGATTCGATTCCCCGCAACTCGTCGTAGTCGACCTCCTGCCAGGCGATCCCACGGTCCGCAGCGAGTACTCGTGCCTGTGGTTTGACGACCTGGGCGACGAACAGTCCACGCACGGGTCGCAGCATCGGGTCGCGGTTGAGGAACTCGAGGTAGCGGGTGAGTTGCTCGACGCCGTCGATCTCGCCCCGCCGCTTCACCTCGACGGCGATAGCGCCACCCTCGGGGTCGCGGCAGAGCAGGTCGACGGGGCCGATGTCGGTCGGGTACTCCCGACGGACGAGCCTCCACCCTTCGCCGAGGTGGTCGGTGTTCGCCGCGAGCAACTCCTGGAGGTGGGCCTCCACGCCGTCCTTCTGAAGTCCCGGGTCGGCGCCCAACTCCCAGGCCGAGTCGGAGTGGATCTCCTCGAAGGTGATGCGAAGCGTTTCGCCCTTCGGGTTGGTGACGGTCCAGAAGCCGTCGTCCTCGACCAGCCGGTTGGGTGCGTTCATCCAGTTCAGCGGCTTGTACGCGCCGCCATCGGCGTGGATCGCGACGCACCCGTCGGCCTTCACCATGACGAGACGGTTCGCCATGGGAAGGTGCGCGCTGAGGCGTCCCTGGTAGTCGACTGAGCAGCGGGCGATGACGAGTCGCATGAGGTGTCGGACGTTACTGCGATCGGCGACGCCGCCGACCCGAGGGGCGGTCGGGGCTACGGCGGTTGGCTTCGAGGCGATCCGAGATCTCCTGGCGACGACGCCTGACCTCCCGGTGGGTGATCGACCCGCTGTCGACCACGTCGGTGCCGAAGCTCTGCTTCACCCCGGTGAGGTCGATTGCCCAGTCGCCCGGTGCCATGCCGACCTCGGCCGCGATCCGTTCTCCATGACGCTCCGCGAAGTAGGTGGCGATCGAGGTGATCTCCGCGATCAGGTCCAGGTCCGGGGCGAGGGTCGTGATCGCACCGTCCAGGAACACGAGGTTCTTCACGAACAGCATCAGCGGTTTGGGCATTCGTGCGCCGTATCCGAGCAGTGCCTTGACCACGCGCTGCAGCTCGGCCGTGAGTTCGTCGGCGGTGACCTCCAAGGGGTCCACGGGTGGCCGGTCGAGTCCGAGTTCCTCGATGATGAGGTCCAGGTCGGCGTCGGCGGGCAACGCGCCCAGGTCTCGCAGGGCAGCCAACTGGCCGCGGACGTCGTTCATCGTGGCGCTCACGACGAGGCGGAGGAACGCGATGCGTTCGGGTGGGTCGAGTCGGCCGATGATCCCGAAGTCGAGAAGGCCGGTGCGTCCGTCGGCGAGGACGAGCAGGTTGCCGCCGTGAAGGTCGCCGTGGAAGATCCCGTGGAACATCGCCCCCTCGAGGAACCCGACCATCCCGGTCTTGATGATCGCCTCGGTGTCGATGCCCGCCGCCTTCATCCCGGCTGCGTCGTCGAAGGCGAACCCGGACAGCCGTTCCATGACGAGCACCCTCCTCGTCACGAGTTCCGGGTGGGGTCGCGGCACCACGTAACCCGTCTGGCCGAGGTCGACGAGCGAGACCGCGACGCCGATCATGTTGTCCGCTTCGAGGCGGAAGTCCAGTTCCTCGGTGATCGTCTCTGCGAACAGGTCGACGAGGGCCGGTGGGTTCGCGAGGGCAGCCACCGGTATACGACCGACGAGGTGCGGTGCGATCCACGCCATGACGCGGAGGTCGTCGTGCACACGCGTCGCGACCGACGGTCGTTGCACCTTGACGACCACGTCCTCGCCGCTCCGCAGCGTCGCCCGGTGGACCTGGGCGATGGACGCCGCAGCCAGCGGTCGACGGTCGAAGGATTCGAACACCTCGTCGATCGGTCTGCCCAGGTCCTCCTCGACCACCTGGCGGATGACCGGGAACGGTTCCGGTGGCACCCGGTCACGGCAGAGTTGGAACTCCTCGACCAGTTCGGGCGGGAACAGGCCTTGCCCCGAGGAGATCACCTGTCCGAGCTTGATGTAGGTGGGACCGAGCGCTTCCGCGGCTATGCGCAGACGGCGGGCGAGGTCGCGGCGCGAAGCCGACTGGTCCTTGCCGTTCTTGCGTGCCCGCCATGCCAGGACCGCCGTGCCGAGCAGACGCGTGGTGCGAACGATCCGCCGGGCAGGTGGGAGGGCGCCGGGATCGGTGAGCGCAGGAAGCGATGCCGCGATGTCGGCTCGACTCGGCCGGACGCCGGCGCGCCACGTGATCGAGTCCGGTTCCAATTGCCAGGGACCCTCGGCGGTGAAGGCACCCCAATCGGTGTCGGATCTGCTGCCGTCACCGGTCGGTGCGCTTTCCGTCGCCGTCGCGAGCGGACGATCCGGGGATTGAGGGGTGGCTGTCACCCGTCAAGTGTCCCACCATCGGGCGGTAACCTCCGACGCAGTCGCGGACCTCGACGGAACCAGGCGGAAATGACCTCGCAGCGATCGACATCCGAGTGGACCGTGATCGCCCGACAGCAGGCAGCAGTCGCCGAAATCGGTCGGTTGGGTCTGCGCGGTGGCGAGTTCGACGAACTGCTCACCGAGACCCTCGACGCGTTGTCCGCCGGCATGGGCGCGGATGCCGTGATGCTGTTCGAGTTGACCCCGGACGGTGCTTCGTTCTCGGTGCGTGGCGTCGTCGTCGACGGTCGGACGATCGTGGGCCCCGACGTGGGTGGGGTCCGCATCCCTGCGGGACTGGACTCGATGCCGGGTTTCACAGTGCTCGCCGGGGAGATCGTGGACGCTCCGGACCTGTTGGGCGACGACAGGTTCAGCGCCAGGGCACCCGACTACCACATGCGGTCACGCTCGGCCGTTGCTGCGCCGGTCGGTTGGGACGACAGGCCCTGGGGCGTCCTGGCCGTCTACACGGACGACCGTCGTCGTTGGAGCACCGACGACCTGCATTTCGTGCAGTCGATGGCGAACACGCTGGGGCTGGCCATCTACCGGAGCGAGGCGGCCAGGGCGTCGGCGGACTCCGCGGCGCGTCTGCGGTCGGCGCTCGACGCCGAACGGGCGGCGAGGGCCGATGCCGAACTCGGCCGGAAGCGCCTGCACATCCTGTCGGAGCTGAGCAGCAGCCTCATGTCGACCCTCGACGCCGACGCGGCCGTCCGGGCATTCCCCTACTTCTGTGTCCCCCAGATCGCCGACGTCTGTCTGCTCGACCTGGTGGACGACGCCGGCTGTCTCAACGAAGCGGCTGCGGCAGCGATCGACGAGGAGACGCTCGAAACGGCCCGCGAACTACGAACTCGCAGGAGAGATCTCGGAGAACGCGGGGGACTCTGGAACGAGGCCCACGTCGCCCGTACCGGAGAGAGGGTGCTCCTCGCTGAGATCGACACGCGTGCGTTGGAGGCGGCGGCAGAGGACGAGGCACATCTCGACGCCTTGCAGCGTCTCGATCCGCTGTCCTCGATCGTTGTTCCCATGGTCGCCAGAGGCCGAGTGATCGGGGTGCTCAGCCTCGTCAGCACGGCGGCGTCGGGCCGGACCTACGACGAGGACGACCTCTCCCTCGTGCAGGAGATGGCCGAGCGCGCCGCTCTCGCTCACGACAATGGCCGGCTGTTCGCGTCGCGCCACCGTGTGGCCCGTTCGCTCCAGTCCGCCCTTCTTCCTCCAGCGCTGCCCGTCGTCCCGGGTCTCGACCTGGCGGTCCGGCACCGGGTCGCCGGGGACGACACGGAGATCGGCGGCGACTTCTACGACATGATCGAGATGGGCGACCGGGTCTGGGGCCTGGTGGTCGGCGACGTCTGCGGCAAGGGACCCGACGCGGCGGCGCTGACCGGGCTCGTGCGTCATTCGGTGCGCGCAGCCGTGGTGCGCGAGCGCCTGCCGAGCCGTGTCCTCGCACAGACCAACGACGCCGTCATCGACCAGATCGGTGACACCAGCTTCTGCACGGCCACGTTCGTGCGCGTCGAGATGGGTGATGCCGACGGGCCGGTCAGGCTCGTCGCGACCAGCGCCGGGCATCCGGCGCCGCTGCTGCTTCGGGCAGGTGGACACGTCGAGGTCGTGCGATCGGGTGGCGTGGTGCTCGGTGTCGTCGAGTCCCCGAAGTTCGCCGATGTGGAGGTGCTCCTGGCTCCGGGCGACACCGTCGTCGTCTACACCGACGGTCTCACCGAGGCCCGTCGATCCGACGAGCAGTTCGGCGAGGAGCGGTTGACGGAGGTGCTCCGCGACCTCGTCGGTCGGTCTGCCGATGATGTCGCCTCGGTGGTGATGGAGCAGGTCGAGGCGTTCGCCGACGGAGCCGGTGACGACCGCGCCGTGCTGGTGTTGCGGGTCCGGCCGGCTTCGGGGAACTAGACACGCAGCCCATGGCCAACACCGACGACCACCGTTTCGCCCGCGACCTGGCGGAGGAGGCCGGTCGACTCCTCCTGGACCTGCGGGCCGAACTCGTCGCTGCCGGGGCGTCGCCGAGCGAGTTGAAGGCCGAAGGGGACCGTCGCAGCCACGAGTTGATCATGCGTCGCCTCCACGAGGAACGACCCGACGACGCGGTCCTGTCCGAGGAGGGCAAGGGGGAGGAGGGGCGTCGGGGCACCGACCGCCTGGAGGCGCAGCGAGTCTGGGTGATCGATCCCCTGGACGGCACCCGTGAGTACTCCGAGCACCCGCGGGTCGACTGGGCCGTGCACGTGGCACTGGTCGAGGCGGGCGTTCCCACCG
The DNA here is from genome assembly GCA_020439555.1 of Acidimicrobiales bacterium. Classification (GTDB taxonomy): domain Bacteria; phylum Actinomycetota; class Acidimicrobiia; order Acidimicrobiales; family Iamiaceae; genus Aquihabitans. Next base: position 4,744 of record JAGQSN010000239.1, read on the forward strand.
TTGGTGCGGTCGCGTTGCCGGCTCAGGGGCGGACGCTCTCGACGCTCGATCCGTGGCCTCTGCCCGCTGCTCCCGCTGGGCCTCCGCGGGTGATCGTGAGCCGTTCGCGTCCGCCCGCCGTAGCGACGTTCCTCGCGTCGAGCATCGGCGGCGTGTTGGTGGAGATGGGCTCAGCGGGCGCGAAGGCGTCGGCGGTCGTGCTGGGTGACGCGGACGTGTACCCGCACAGCGGGGGACAGTACGAGTGGGACTCGTGCGCGCCGGTGGCGGTCGCGGCAGCCGCGGGACTGTGGACCAGTCGGATCGACGGGAGCCCGCTCGTCTACAACAACCCGGACCCGTACCTGCCCGACGTGCTGGTCTGCCATCCGGCGATCCACGATCAGGTCAGGGAGGCGCTGGCCGCGTTCTCCCGCTGAGGGTGCAGAGCGGGGTGTTGCTGCCGATGTTCATCGGTGTGCCGCACAGGCTCCCGATTCCGGGAACCTGCTAATTCCTGACTAAGTTCGTCGGAAATCGATTCTGCCCTAGGCTCGGACTTCCCGTTCGGCGCCGGGGTGGGATCGACCCGCCACCGGGCCGTCGTTCTGGAGGTCTGCAAACGTCATGTCCATCACATACGAGCTCTCCCACCTCCGGGCACTGGAGGCCGAGGCGATCCACATCATGCGAGAGGTGGCGGCCGAGTTCGAGCGCCCGGTGCTGCTGTTCAGCGGCGGCAAGGACTCGATCGTGATGTTGCGGCTCGCCGAGAAGGCCTTCTGGCCGGCCCGTATCCCGTTTCCGGTGATGCACGTCGACACGGGCCACAACTTCGACGAGGTGATCGAGTTCCGCGACAAGCGGGTCGCCGAACTCGGGGTGAAGCTGGTCGTGGCGTCGGTGCAGAAGTCGATCGACGACGGTCGCGTGACCGAGCAGACGGGCCGGAACGCGAGCCGCAACCGGCTCCAGACGACCACGCTGCTCGACGCGATCGAGGAGAACCGCTTCGACGCCGCCTTCGGTGGTGCCCGCCGTGACGAGGAGAAGGCCCGGGCCAAGGAACGGGTGTTCAGCTTCCGGGACGAGTTCGGTCAGTGGGATCCGAAGAACCAGCGTCCGGAGCTGTGGAGCCTCTACAACGGCC
>JAGQSN010000240.1 GCA_020439555.1 Acidimicrobiales bacterium
GCGTGGTTCTGCTGTGCCGAACCGACCGAACTGCAACTACGACCGCTCGAACAGTTCTGACGCGGACGGCACCGGCAGCCGGTTCCGGCGGGCCGGTGGTCGCTACTACTTCTTCGAGGGTTGGTAGTAGGGGTTCGTGCCGGCCGCGTGATCCGTCACGTCGACAACTTCGAGGATCTCGGGTATCTGGTCCTTGAGGGTGCGCTCGATTCCCGACTTCAACGTGATCGACGAGACGGCGCATCCTTGGCAGCCGCCTCCCATGAAGATGTACGCCTTCGGCTCCTCCCAGGCGCGCAGCTCCGCGAAACCCCCGTGCTGGCCCAAGCTCGGGTTGATCACCTTCTCGAGGAGCGTGTTGATCCGTTGCGGGACGTCACCGGTCAACTCGACGTCCATCCCGGCCAACGGATCCGGACGGTTCGGGTTCCGTAGGACCATCCCGCCGCCACCACCCGAAGGCAGGTCGAGCTGTGCCCCCTGGAGCTTGTCGATCGACTCGGCCGGGATGATGACCCGAAGCCCCAACCAGTCGACCACCGAGTCTCCCTCCTTGGCTGCCTCGACGGCGTCGAAGGAGAGGTCGTAGCGGTACTCGGGGCCGTTCGTACCGGTCACCTCGATCCGCAGACCGAGCTGGTCCCCGTCCTCCTCGGTTTCGAGAAGTTCGAGGATCTTCTTGCGGGCGTCGTCGGTGACGAGCACGACCGGCTTCATTGCTGCGCCTCGCGTTCGGTTCTCCGGGTCCGGGGTTCCATCACAGGCCCAAAGATGCCAGGGCCTCTGGTTCGATCAGGTCTGGACACCACGGCGGATCCCAGACGATCTGGAAGTCGACCCGATCCTCCCCACCCGGACCGAGGGCGTTCACCGCGGCGAGCCTCGCCATCTCCGGCAGGGTCTCCGACACGGGACATCCGGGTGTGGTCAGCGTCATGTCGATCTTCACCCGGTCCCCTTCGGCCTCCAGGCGGTAGATCAGGCCCATGCTGACGATGTCGAGGCCCAGTTCCGGGTCGTAGACCTGGCGCAGCGCGTTGTAGATCGCCTCGATCGGATCGTTAGTCAATGGCATCTCGTCGCTCCTGGTGAGGATCGGGTCACTGGTCCGACCTGTGGGGGGTCGAACCTCGATGACGTATTCGAGGCTAGGAGCCTCGCGTTCAGGACACACCTCCGACCGCCACCGCTGCGGGAGCGCCGACCGTCCGGTGCCAACGGATCATCAGCAGGGGACCCGACACCAGGTTCGCCGTTGCTACCACGCCGGCTCCCGCGAGCGACAGACCACCGAGGCGCACCAGCGGCGCCGTTGCCGAAAGCGCGCCGACCATCCCCGCCAACGCACCCAGGGAAGCCAAGGCGAACGTGACTCGGGCACCGGTCAGGTTCACGAGGTGTGCGAACAGCAACGGTCGACCATCACGTCCGGTCGTGATCCCCCGATCCCGCAAACGGTTCCAGGAGATGAACGGGACGATCTTGTGGGCGTGACCGATCACCGCCAGCGCCAGCCAGAGGATCATGCAGAACACCTCCGCGGCAACGAGGCGCAACCTCATGTCGATCTCCATCGGGAAGATCCCGCCGACGACGCCGAGGACCATCGCCACCACCAGACAGGCGGCGGAACCGAGCACGAATCCGTGGAGTAGTTCCAGACCGCGTCGCCGGTAACGGATCACCGACGCCAGCGAACCGAGGTGGAAGCAGAGGCCGCCGAGGACGACCACCGCCCCGAGAATCGAGACGACCTGGATCTCGAACAGCAGGCCGACGGTGAGCACGGGGGCACCCGCGCCGACGAGCCGCACAGCCCACTCACCGGCGTGGGCGTGCGGTCGGTGGGCGAGCAGGAACATCGGCCACAGCTTCTCCGCGACCGCGACGTACGCCAGCCCCAACCAGCCGACGAGACCGAGGTGCGCGTGCGCGAGAACCCGTGTCGGCAGAAGCGGGAACCACGCAGCCTCCCGGTCGAACGCGTAGAGGACCCCGAACAAGGCAGTTCCCACCAGGTAGACGACTGCGAGCCGTAGGCCTGTGATCGGTGCGCCCTTGCCCCTGGCCGAGAGCGGGCGCGACAGGTTCCAGGCCGCAATGCACACCGCTGTCGTCGCCATTACACCGCCGATCTGCACGACCACGGAGTGGCCGGTCGCGAAGCCGGCGGGTATGAGCCACACCCCGGGCACGAAGAGGAGGCCCGTGACAGCTCCGGCGGTCACCGAACGCAGCGGCTTCGCTCCGACGACCGGGCCGAACTGGTGGAGCGCGCCGAGCACGGCGGTGCTGAGGAAGGCGAGGACCGCGAAGTGCACCGCGGCGATGACGTGATCGCTCCGAGGAGAAACGACTGCCGTCGGCGCGGTCACGGACAGGGCGAGACCGAACCCGATGAGACCGGCTCCTGCAGCCGCGAGGAAGCCGAGAGGAAGCCACGCGGGCGGGACGTTCAGCGTCGGGTTCATGGCCATCATCGCCTGCGTCACCCCTCCGACCGGAGGTGTCGAAGCGCCTGCCGTGGCGGCACCTGTCGCTGACCCCGTGGAGCCGGACGAAGTCCTGCGTTTGATCGTGAAAGGCGACTCCGTGGGCGGAGCATCGGTTCCAGCCTCCGGACCTGTCTGCGGCGAGGACTCCTCGGTGCGGCCGACCGGTTCGGAGGCGCCCGCCCCGCCGGAAGGCGGCTCAGGCTCGCCGGGGGAGGGGTCGCCGCCTGAGTCCCCACCGGAGTCCTCCGCTCCTCCGGCACCGCCCGGGAAGAACCTGACATGCCACTCGGCGTCTCCGACCTGGTCGACCTCGTACGTGAAGCCCTGTGCTGAGAGCACGCCCTCGAGCGGCGTCGGTTCGAAGGGTGCGATCAGGTGGAACGTCCTGCCGTCGAGGCCGGCGACGGTCGCCATGATCGTCCCGAACGGCTCTTCCCCCTTCTCGATCAGGGGCCGGACGTCGAGGAGCACCTCGTTCGGGTCCCCGTCGGTGCGCTCGCCGGTGCTCTTTGCCGTTGTGTCCATCGATTCTCGACCGATCTCTCGACTTCGGAGTTATTCTAGGGAACACTAGAAGTATAAGCGGAGTCGATTCCGCGTTCCCATGGTTCGCTCCCGGCTTCTCGAAGCAGATGCGACTGCGCGACCCGCAACCCGAAGGAGTCCCAATGTCAGTCACCGACCTGGATCTCGATGTCCGCAACGAGATTCCCCGCCGCCGCCACGAACTCATCTTCGAGACCTACGGCAAGCTCGGCAAGGGGGAGGGCTTCGTCCTCATCAACGACCACGACCCCAAACCGCTGTACTACCAGTTCGAGGCAGAGCACGGCGGTGAGTTCTCCTGGGACTACCAGGAGGAGGGGCCCGAGGTCTGGAAGGTTCGGATCGGCAAGGTCTGAGCACTTGATGGGGCGGGGCGTCAGGGCCTCTCGGTGGTCGCAGTTGCCGGTGGGGCCCTGACGATCCGCCCGAACACTCAGCGCATCAGTAAGAGGATTGAGGAGACGTCATGGGTTTGGGACTTCCGCAGGACGCGCCGAGCGGAGACCTCGACACGGTCGAGGACATCGAGGAGATGGTGACGCGCTTCTACCGCGTCGTCGCGCAGGACGACCTTCTCGGCCCGATGTACAACCAGGTCGCGCGGGTCGACTGGTCCGTCCACGTGCCGAAGCTCGCATCCTTCTGGTTCCAGGCCCTGCTCGGGATCGACGGGTTCGAGGGCAACCTGTCCCGCGCGCACGAGAGGGTCAACGAACTGTCTCCCTACACGCCCGCGCACTTCGAACGGTGGCTCGAACTGTTCCACGAGACGGTCGAGGAAGGGTGGGTCGGACCGCGTGCGGACCGTGCGTTGCGGCTCGCCGAACACGTCGCCGAGGCACAACAGCGTCGATTGGCGGCCGCCACCGCGGCAGCGGAGCCGGTGCTGGTGGCATGAGTCCGGTTGCCGATGGCGTCCGTGCTTCGTGCGGCAGTGGCACCCGCTCGAGGTGGCGGTAGCTCACGTCGCGGGTGAGAGGCTCGTCAGTTCCAACTCGATGTCCTCGTGGAAGGTGGCGGGACCCTTCAGGTCGAGCTTCCGCTCGATCCGCGCCGGCATGCGCTCGGCGGTCAGCCAGAGCTTCTCGTGCCAGGAACCCGAAACGCTGCCGGTGATGTCGTAGTCGATCGTCACCGGGGTGACCGTGACCTGCTTGCCTCCGATGGTCAGCTTCTCCGCGGCCCCTGTCCTTGCGACCCCTTCGAACTCTGCGGTCACCTTCATCGGGCCGCCCTCCAGTTCGAGCTTGCAGGCCAGGTCCTGACTGGCGCTTCCGGGCGCGGTGAGGACACGCGGGTCGCACGTGATGTTGGCGGTCGGGGAGGCAGGCCCGATCTTCTGATGCTTCGCATGGGACTCGAGAGTGAACGTGCCGTCAGCGTCGCAGTAGAGGGTGTCCTCGGTGTGCTCCTCGAAGAAGTTCAGTGTGAAGTCGAAGCAGCTCTTCGGTTTCGAGACGACCACGGCCGAGACGGTCTCGGGCAACGGTCGTGTCTCCTCGGGGAAGGGTCCGAGCTTCACGGTCTCCTCACCGCTCGCCCTGTAGGTGTACACGCCCGCGGCGGGCGTCGAGCCGGTGTCCGTCGGGTTCGGTTCGCCGGTGGGTTCGGTCGTGGTGGAGCCGGCGCGATCCCGGAAGTCCTTCAGCGCTTCCTCGCGGGAGACCTCGGTGGTGCCACGCGGCCAGAAGGCCCAGGCGACCGCACTTGCAGCCAGGATCACGATCGCGCCGACTCCGGTGAGAACGATGCGGCGCCTGGAGTGTGGGCCGGAGGTGGTCTGGTCGGAGTCGGTCGCCTTGTTGAAACTCATGAGGTAACCCTAACTAATAGTCATCTCCTGCGCATTTCCGGCTGGCGCAGCGTCCGTCACACCGGCGATCGATCGATCGCCCGCTTAGGATCCGGCTCGACGTGAGTCGGGCAGGACGTGAGTCGGGCAGGGAGGCCACGATGCGAGTCGGACGGGGGCGTCACAGCGCTTCGAGGGCAGTCATCTCCGGGGTGGTAGCGGCACTCGCCCTGCTGGTGCTCGCTGCCCCGACGGCGGGCCGGCAGGCCGGGCCGGTGGCCGAGGCCCGGCGACCGTTCGGCGAAGTGGACGGCCGCCGCCTCGGGGCCGCCCCGGACCGACCGACCGCCGTTCCCCCTGGACTCGACAGGGGACGCGACGCCGCTACCAGGGCAGTGGAGGATTGGATCGACACGTCCGACCGTGCTGCTGTGCTGGCCGCGTTCAACGCCGAGTTCGACCGCGTCGAGCCGCCTTCCGGGTGGACGGGCAACCTCGATTCCTGCCAGCCCGGTACCACCACTCAGGCCTTCAAGCAGTCGGTGATCCAGAGGATCAACTGGTACCGGGCCATGGCCGGCGTTGGCGGACCGGTCTCCCTGGACTCGGCGATGTCGACCCAAAGTCAGGCCGCAGCGTTGATGATGTCGGCCAACAGCGACCTCTCCCACGACCCGCCGGACACTTGGAACTGCTGGACGGAGGCCGGCTACGAGGGGGCATCGCACAGCAACCTGGCCTTGGGCGCGAGTGGGATCTCCGCGGTCGACGCCTACATGGAGGACTTCGGCGACAACAACACGCGCGCTGGACACCGCTGGTGGTTGTTGCAGCCGTGGGCCGTTCGCATGGGAACCGGGGACGTGCCCGCTCCCCAGCCCGCCAACGCGATCCACGTCGTCGACGATGCCAACTACTCGCCGGGCAGCGGTGAGATGCGGGATCCGGATCGGTTCTTCAGTTGGCCGCCGCCGGGCTACGTACCCGCCGATGTGGTCTGGCCTCGCTGGTCCTTGTACAAGGACGAAGCCGGTTCATCCACGGACATGTCCAACGCCACCGTGCAGGTCACGGTCGAGGGTCGTTCCGTTCCGGTCACCGTCGACCACCGGTCGCAGGATCGGATCGTTTTCGTGCCTCAGATCTCCGACACCGGAGATGTCGACGTGTCGGTGACCGTCTCGGGCATCGACGTCGATGGAACGAGCACCTCCAAGTCGTGGACGACGACCGTGATCGGTGCCTCCGAGTACGTGCCGATCACGCCGTGCCGAGTGGCCGACTCGCGGGGCGGGCCGTCGTTCGGGCCGTACTCGGGGGCGTGGATAACCGTCGCCGGCACCGGGCCGGATTTCGACGCGCAGGGCGGTCGCCCTGGCGGCTGCGGGATCCCCGAGACGGCGACGGCAGTGGAGGCATCGATCTCCGCGGTGTCGCCATCGGCCTCGGGGTACCTGCGGGTCTGGCCGGGCTTCGAAACCGAACCGACGGCAACCTTTCTCAACTACACGGCGAGGAAAGGGACCACGAACACAGGAGCCGTGCCGCTCGGTTACGGCTCGCTCAGCCTCGGCAACCACGTCGGTCGAACCCATGTGGTGGTGGACGTGCAGGGCTACTACACGGCATCGGAGCCGGGTGCGAGGTACTTCTCGTTGACGCCATGCCGGCTGGCGGACACTCGATTGAGTGGTGGCGCGTTCCTGCCGAACGTGCAGCGCTCCTATCGGGTGACGGGTACGGGCAGCGAGTTCGAAGCCCAGGGTGGACGGTCGAACGGATGCGGGATCCCGGCGGGTGCTTCCGCTATCGAAGCCTCGGTCACGGCGGTGTCTCCCACCCGGGCGAACGGCTACCTGCGGCTGTGGCCCTCGGGTGGGGCTGCTCCCACCGCCACCTTTCTCAACTACGTGCGGGGAGAGGGGATCACCAACACCGGTGCCGTCCCGCTCGCGGCCGGAGATTCACCCCACCTGAACCTGCGCAACTACGGCGGCACCACCCACCAGGTGATCGACGTCCAGGGCTACTTCTCGACCACGGGTCCTGGGGCGAGATACGTGCCGATCACGCCGTGTCGCCTGGTGGACACGCGATCTGCCGGAGGCGCGCTGTCGGCCGGTGGTCAGCGCTCGTACCGGGTGACGGGCAACGGCAGCGAGTTTGTGGCCCAGGGTGGGCGGGCGAACGGTTGCGGGGTCCCGACGGGTGCGTCAGCGATCGAGGCCTCGGTCACGGCCGTGTCTCCCACCCGGGCCAATGGCTTCGTCCGGATCTGGCCGGCCGGAGAACCGGTGCCGGGTGCGACGTTCCTCAACTACACGAGGGGCCAGAGCACCACGAACACCGGTGCCGTGGGGTTGGCTCCGGCCGGGACCAGCCAGTTGAGCCTGCGCAACTTCGGCGGCTCCAGCAACATCGTGATCGACGTCCAGGGCTACTACGTGACCGGTTGACGCTCGATCACGCCCGAGTCGTAGACCCGGGATCTGCCCCCTCCTGTCCGGGCAACGTGCCGCGGGCCTTCCGTGCCGATGCGACGAGCACCGCGATAGACGCCTCGACCTCGGGCCAGCCGCGGGTCTTCAGCCCGCAGTCCGGATTCACCCACAACCGTTCCGGGCCGAGCACTTCGATCGCCCGGGCGAGCAGACCGTCGACCTCTTCGCTCGAAGGCACCCGAGGAGAGTGGATGTCCCACACGCCCGGGCCGACCTCGTTGGGGTAGTGGGAGTCACGAAGCTCCGCGAGCAGTTCCATACCCGACCGTGACGCCTCCATCGAGATCACGTCGGCGTCCAGGTCGATGATCGCCTGCATCACGTCACCGAACTCGGCGTAGCACATGTGGGTGTGGATCTGGGTCTCGTCACGGACCGCGGACGACGCCAGCCGGAACGACTCGGTCGCCCAGTGCAGGTAGTCGGCCCGTTCACCCGAGCGCAACGGCAGGCCCTCTCGGAGCGCCGGCTCGTCGATCTGGATCACGCCGAGGCCGGCGGCCTCGAGGTCCAGTACTTCGTCGCGCAGCGCCAGTGCGACCTGACGTGCAGAGGTCTCCTCCGGCTGGTCGTCCCGTACGAAGGACCACTGGAGGATCGTGACCGGCCCGGTCAACATCGCCTTCATCGGACGGTCGGTCAGCTTGGCGGCGAACTGGGACCACCGCACCGTCATCGGCTCGGGCCTGGCGACGTCACCGAACAACACCGGCGGCTTGACGCAGCGCGAGCCGTAGCTCTGCACCCAGCCGTGGGTGGTCGTGGCGAAGCCGTCGAGCTGGGCCCCGAAGTACTCGACCATGTCGGTCCGCTCGAACTCGCCGTGTACGAGCACGTCGACACCGAGTTCCTCCTGGCGTCGGATACACGTCTCGGTCTCGTCCTCCAGGCCCGCCTCGTACGTGGCGCGGTCGATCTCTCCCTTGCGATAGCGGGCACGGAGCGACCTGACCGAGGTGGTCTGCGGGAACGAACCGATCGTCGTGGTCGGCAACGGGGGTAGATCCAACACGGCGTGCTGGGCGATGGCCCTGACCGGATACGGAGACGTACGGCAAAGGCTCTCCTCCGTGATCGCCGCCAGCCGCTCCCGGACATCCGGTCGGACCACACGTGGTGAAGCCGCCCGTGCGGCCAGGACCGCCGAAACCTCCTCAGCCGTGGCGAGCGCCTCCGCGTCTCTCGCCGCGACCCGGGAGATCAGGCCGACCTCGTCGAGACGTTGGACGGCGAAGGACAACCAGCTCAGCAACTCCTGGTCATCGCCCTGCTCGCTCGCCACGTCGACCGGCAGATGGAGCAGGGAACACGACGGGGACACGTGGACCCGATCGACACCGAGTCGTTCGACCAGCCGGGCCACCTGCCGGCCGATCGAAGCGACGTCGGCCCGCCAGATGTTGCGGCCGTCGACCACGCCGACGCTCACGGCCATTGTGGGTGGGATGCGGTCGACCACGGCATCGAGTTGTCCCGGTGCCCTGACCAGGTCGACCTGGAGGACGTCGACGGGCAAGCCGACCGCGACGTCCAGGTTGTCCCCGATCGGGCCGAAGTAGGTCGCGAGGGTGACCTCGGCGTCACGGGCGGTCACCCGGAGACGCCTGTAGGCCCGCTCGAAGCCTGCGCGCTGCCCTTGGTCCAAGTCGAGTACCAGGATCGGCTCGTCGATCTGGATCTCCGTGGCGCCCGCCGCTACGAGGTCCGCCACCCACGCCTCGTAGGCGGGGAGCACGGCGTCGAGGAGTTCCGAGGTCGGGCCGTCGTCGGTGCGCTTGGACAGGTGCAGGAAGGTGAGAGGGCCGAGCAGTACCGGCCTGGTGCGGACACCGAGAGACTGAGCCTCCTCGAACTGACGGCGGGCATGTCGCGAGGAGTAGGCGAAGGTCTGGTCCGGGGTCAGTTCCGGGACCAGGTAGTGGTAGTTCGTGTCGAACCACTTCGTGAGCTCGAGTGCGGGGGTGCCGTCGGCGCCTCGGGCCATGCGGAAGTAGGAGTCGAGGCCTGTGTCGTCATCGATGTCGAACGGTGCACCGAAGCGTGCCGGGACCGCTCCGAGGGTGACGGCGGTGTCGAGGACATGGTCGTAGAAGGAGAAGTCCCCGCTCGGGATGCGTCCGATCGAACGATCGGCCTGGAGCTTCCAGTGCCGTCCACGCAGGTTCGCAGCGGTTTCGCGCAGGGCAACGGTGTCGAGTTCCCCGCGCCAGTGGCGCTCGAGCGCCCACTTGAGCTCACGGTCCCGCCCGATTCGTGGGAAACCCAGGTTCGCAGTGATCGGGGCGGGTGACATGGCGTGGCTCCTTGTCCAGTCGGGGTCGAGTCCAACCTAAGAAGCGTCAGACGCGATGCAAAGGGACAGATCAGCCATTTGTCGACCGGTACAGATGGGGTTCATTGGGAAGCGACCTGATCTGTACCGCTAGCGTCCGGGGCGTGACGGCGCTCTACGAGACCATCGCCGACCACATAACCGAACAGATCCGATCGGGCGTGTACGCGCCCGGCGACCGCCTGCCCTCGGTGCGTCGGATCAAGTCCGACCACGGCGTCAGCGCCTCGACGGCGGTGGAGGCACTGCGGCTTCTCCTCGACCGGAACCTGGCCGTCAACCGACCGCGATCGGGCTACTTCGTGGCCAAGCCTCGGCAATCGAAGCCGACCAGGCGAGTGCCACAGTCCCGAGTCGACCGGTCGATGCAGGCGAGAGACCTACGAACGCCGTTGTCGTTGAGGCTCAACCTCGGCATCGGCAACCCGCAACGGCCGACGCTCGGCGCCGCGGTCCAGGGACCCGAACTGATGGCCGTCACCGCCATGAACCGCCTGGTGAGCCAGGCGATGCGCCTGAATCCCGTCGAGTCCCACTCCTACGACGCTCCACCCGGAAGCCCCGATCTCCGACGTGCGCTCGCCAGGCGGGCTCCCGCAGCGGGAATGGAGGTCGCACCCGAGGAGATCGTCATCACCAGCGGTGCCAAGGAGGCCGTCTACCTCTCCATTCGGGCGGTCACCAGACCGGGCGACACCGTCGCCATCGAAAGCCCCGCCTACTACGCCCTCCTGGAGGTGCTCGCTTCCCTCCAACTCAAGGTCGTCGAGATACCAGCAGACCCGAACCGGGGGATCGACCTCGACTCGCTTGCAGGGGTCCTGGACAGGCACCGAATCGCCGCGGTCGCCCTCGTCTCGAACTTCTCGAACCCGACCGGATCGTGCATGACCGACGAAGACAAGGCGACCCTCACGTCGCTCCTTGCGCGGAAACGGGTGCCGCTCGTGGAGGACGACGTGTACGGCGACCTCGCGTTCGAAGGCCATCGGCCAAAGGCGATCAAGGCGTTCGACAGGGACGGTTGGGTGCTCCACTGCAGTTCGCACTCCAAGACCGTCTCCCCGGGAATGCGCATCGGTTGGTGCGTGCCAGGCCGCTTCCTCAACCAGGTCGAACACCTCAAGTTGGTCGTCAACCAGGCGACCGCAACGGCACCCCAGTTGGCGCTCGCGTCGTTCCTCGACAGCGGCCGCTTCGAACGTCACCTGCGGCGCATACGACCGCTGTTCGCCCGCCAGGTCGACGACATGATCGCCGCGGTGGAACGCCACCTGCCCTCCGACACCAGGCACACGTCTCCGGCCGGCGGTCACGTGCTGTGGCTCCAGGTCCCTGGCCTCGACAGCCTCGCCCTCTACGAGGAGGCCGCCTCGCGGGGCATCCACATCGCACCCGGTCCGCTGTTCTCCGCTGGGCGGCGCTACCTCGACTGCCTCAGGCTCAACTGCGGATTCGCGTTCACCGACGAGACCGACGCCCAGATGGCGGCCCTCGGTGAACTGATCACCCGCCAACTCGACCGCTGACCAGGAAGGTCGTTTCGACTGCGCTCAACGA
>JAGQSN010000241.1 GCA_020439555.1 Acidimicrobiales bacterium
TACGAGGACCTGACCGTCGCCGACAACGTCCGGTTCTGGGCGAAGGCTTCCCGGGCCCGTACCGCTGACGCTGACGCCGCGATGGCCCGCCTCGGTCTCGACGGACGTCTCGCGGACGTCCAGGTCGCGAAACTGTCAGCCGGTCAGCGCCGACGAGCGTCCCTCGCCGTGCTCGTCGCCCGTCGCCCCCGCCTCTGGTTGCTGGACGAACCGCACGCCGCTCTGGACAGGGAGGGCCGCGACCTCGTCGACGGTCTCATGCGCGACGCGGTGGCCGCCGGGGCGACCGTGCTGTTCGCGTCGCACGAACTCGACCGGGCCGGAGAGGTCGCGCACAGGACGGTGGACCTCGTCGGTGGCACGTCACTGGGCCACGCCGAGCCGGCACCGGTCCAGGCCGAAGGTCTCGTGGAGTCCGGGGAGGTGCCCGTTGCCTGATCCAGCGATCCCCGCGGAGGGCACAGTCGCCGCCGTGCTGGCCGACGCACGCCTCGTCGCAGCGAAGGATCTCCGTCTCGAATGGCGGAGCCGGGTGGTGCTCAGCCAGTTGGTTCCGTTCGCGATCCTCGTACTCGTCCTGTTCGGCTTCGCTCTCGACCCGGACCGCACCGCCCTTCAGAAGGCGACACCGGGCCTGTTCTGGTTGGCGGTCCTGTTCAGCACGGTCCTCGCCCTCCAGCGAGCCTTCGCCGTCGAGGCCACCGACGGTGTGACCGACGCGCTGCGCATGTCGGGTCTGGACCCGGCGGGAATCTTCCTCGGCAAGGCGGCCGGACTGGCCGTACACCTCGGCGTGCTCGAGGTGGTGCTCCTCGCCGGTGTCTCGTTGTTCTACGGGGCGACCCCGCACGGGCCGTTGCTGCTCGTCGCGACCTGTGTCGCCGCGACCGTCGGTCTCGCCGCCGTCGGCAGCGTTTACGGGATCCTCTCCGCCGCGATGCGGGTGCGTGACTCGCTGCTGCCGCTCCTGTTGCTGCCGATCGTCGCGCCCGTCCTGATCGCCGCTTCGCAGGCGTTCACCGCCGCGTACGAGCAGACCTCCGGGGCCGGTTGGCGCTGGTTCGGTCTCCTCGCGGTTTTCGCATCCCTTTACGCCGCGATCGGCATCTTCGCCTTCGAGCAGCTCCTGGAGGAATCGTGAGTCCCGACAACGTCGACCCCCGAGGGGGCCGCGACCCCGGCACCGGCGCCGGTCTGTTCCGCATGCACCCGGACGGAACCGCATCACGTGGGAGTCGCATCCTCGGCATCGTCGTGCTGCTCGCGAGCGCCGCTTTCCTGTTCGTGGCGCTCGTCGCGTCCCCACCGGACGACCAGTCCGAGAACGCGATGGGCGACCTGGTGCGGATCATGTACCTGCACGTTCCCGCCGCGGTCGCCTGCTACCTCGCCTTCTTCGTGACGGCGGTCGGCAGTATCGGCTACCTGCGCAAGCGAACCGAAGGCTGGGACCTGCTGGCGGCCGCGTCCGCCGAGGTCGGCGTCGTGTTCACGGCGCTCACTCTCGTCACCGGTTCGATCTGGGGGCACATCGCGTGGGGTTCGTGGTGGGAGTGGGACGCCCGGCTCACCAGCACGCTCGTCATGTTCCTCGTCTACATCGGCTACCTCGCCCTGCGGTCCGCGATCCTCGATCCGGTCGTGAGGGCCAAACGGGCAGCGATCGTCGGGGTGGTGGCCTTCGTGAACGTGCCGATCGTCCACTACTCGGTCGACTGGTGGCGCAGCCTCCACCAGGGACCGACGATCAGCCGCTTCGATCCAACGATCGACGGCCTGAAGCTGTTCGCCCTCATGTTCGGGATGCTGCTCGGCATCGCCGTCTACGTCTGGCTGATGATCCACCGTTTCCGAATGCAGTACGCGGCGGCCCACCTCGAAGCCCGTGGCCTCGACCTCGCGCTGGCCGAACGGCGCGCCGAAGCGAGTGGGGCATCGGCCACGGCGCAGGCCGCCGCGACCGCCGCGGGGTCCGAACCCGTCGGGGCGTCGACGGTCGAGAAGGAGGTCCTGCGATGATCGGGCTGGTGCTCGCAGCATCCGACTGGACGTACGTGGGCTGGTCCTACGTGGTGGTGATCGGCACGCTCGTGACGTTCGCCGTTTGGACGGTCCTCCGTGGCCGCCGCATCGGCCGCCGCCTTCCCCCGGAGGAACGACGGTGGATGTGACCCCCGACGACCGCGACCTCGACGACGGCGGCCTCGAACTCACACCGCGGGACCTGGAACGGGCGACCCGGCGCCGTGGCTCCCGTCGCTGGATCGCCCTCGGGGTGCTCGTCGTACTGGTGGCGGCCATCGGCTTCGTCGCCTGGCAGGCCCGCGGTGCGACCCTCTACTACCGCAACGCGGACGAGGCCGTCGCTCAGCGCAAGGAACTCGGGACGAAGCGGTTCCGCCTCCAGGGCGTCGTCGTGGGTGAACCCCAGCTCGCGACCGGTGACCAGCCGACGCGTTTCGTCGTCGCGTACAACGGCGTGTCCGTGAAGGTCCGCCACACCGGTAGCGAACCCGCGCTGTTCAAGCCGGGGCTGCCGGTGGTCGTCGAAGGTCACTGGAACGCAGCAGGGACCGAGTTCGACAGCACGCGGCTTCTCGTTCGTCACACCGAGAACTACAAGGCCAAGGACACCGACGGCTCCTACGAGAAGGAGCACCCGGATCGGACCGTGCCGAAGGACGACGCTTCGTGAACGCTGCTCTCGGGACCGGCGGCGTCGTCCTCGGCCTCGTCGGTGCACTCGGTGGGATCGTCACGGTGCTCATGGGGATCCGTGGACGGCGCCCTCACCTGATGGCGATGTCGCGCACGTACGCGCTGATGGTCCTCGGCGGTGGACTGTTGGCGTTCGCCGCGATGGAGCGGGCGCTCATCACCCGTGACTTCTCACTGGAGTACGTCGCCAAGCACGGCTCGACCTCCACGCCGCCGCTCTACAACTTCGCCACCCTGTGGGGCGCCCTCGAAGGATCGATCCTGCTGTGGTCCCTGATCCTCGGCGTCTACACGGTGGCCGTCGTCGTGAAGTTCAGGCGGCGCCTGAGCGATCCGCTCGTGGCGTGGGCGATGGTCGTCATCTTCGCGGTGGCGTTGTTCTTCTTCGTGCTGATGGCCGGACCCGCGAACCCCTTCCGGGTTCTCGACATCGCCCCGGCGGACGGGCCCGGTCCGAACCCGCTCCTCCAGAACCATCCGCTCATGGCGTTCCACCCGCCGATGCTCTACCTGGGATACGTGGGCTTCACGGTCCCGTTCGCCTTCGCCGTCGCAGCGCTCGTGACCGGCCGGCTCGGTGAGGGCTGGCTGGTCGAGACCCGACGTTGGACGTTGTTCGCGTGGACGTTCCTGACGATCGGGATCATCCTCGGGGCCTGGTGGTCCCACGAGGTGCTCGGCTGGGGCGGGTACTGGGGTTGGGACCCCGTCGAGAACGCGTCCCTGCTCCCGTGGATCACCGGCACCGCGTACCTGCACTCGGTGATGGTGCAGGAACGGCGCGGAATGCTGCGCGTCTGGAACCTGTCGTTGCTGTGCGCCACGTTCGCGCTCACCATCCTCGGCACCTTCCTGACCCGTTCTGGCGTGCTCGACTCGGTCCACGCCTTCTCGGAATCCGCGATAGGCCCGATGTTGCTCGGCTTCTTCGGACTCGTCGTGGCGGTCACGGTCGGTCTCGTCGGTTGGCGTGGTGACCGCCTGCGCTCACCGGCGCGGATCGACTCTCCCGCGTCCCGCGAAGGCGCATTCCTGTTCAACAACATCGTCTTCGCGGCGTTCGCGTTCGTGGTGCTGCTCGGGACCGTGTTCCCGCTGATCTCCGAAGCGATCGCTGACGACCGGGTCACCGTCGGGGTCCCGTACTTCGAGCGGATGACGATGCCGATCGGGATGGTGCTGCTGTTCCTGATGGCCGTGGCCCCGGTGCTGCCGTGGCGGAAGGCCTCGGCGGAGACGTTGAGCAAGAGGCTCATCTGGCCGGCCTGGACCGGTGCCGGGGTGCTCGCCCTCGCGGTCGTTCTCGGTGCCCGCGGCTTCGCACCTCTGGTCGCCTTCTTCCTCGCCGGGTTCGCTGCCGGTTCGGCTCTCCGTCAACTGGTCCTCGCCACGCGTCGCCAGGGCTGGCGGGGACTCGTCGGCCGGACCAACGGCGGAATGGTCGTTCACCTGGGTGTGCTGATGATCGCTGTGGCGCTCGCCGCGTCCGGCGCGTACTCGGTCGAACGCGACGCCCGCATGTGCATCCAGGCGGAGAAGGGCTGCCCGTCGACGATCACCGTGAAGGGCCACGAGATCACCTTCGTCAAGACCTCCGAGCACACCACGGCGCAGAAGAACGAGATCCGGGCGACGTTCCTCGTCGACGGTGCCGACTACACGCCCGCTTTGCAGCTGTTCCCCAACGGTTCCCAGACGATCGGCAAGCCGACCGTGAAGAACACGTTCCGCTCCTCGGTGATGTTGACGATCACCGACCCGCCCGCGAACGGATCCGTGGCGTTGAAGGTGTTCGTGCAGCCGATGATCGTGTGGCTCTGGATCGGTGGAGCGGTGATGGCGATCGGCTCCGCGATGGCGGCGTTCCCCGGGAAGCGGCGTCGCCCGATCGACCCGGTCTCGGCTCCGGTGCCGACGTCGGGCTCGCGTGGCCGTGAACCCGGCAACGGGGGAGGACCGGACGGCGAGTCCGAGGACCGTCCGGTGCCCGTCGGAGCATCGAGTTGAGCGCCCGCCGCCCCCGCACGACCCTCATCGCTGCCGTGGTCGTGGGGACCGTCGTGTCGCTACTGGTGCTCCTGTTGGCGACGCGGGACAACGCCTCCAACCGTGCATCCTCCAGTGCGCTCGTCGGCCAACGTGCCCCGGCCGTCGACGGCAAGGTCGTGCTCGGCGAACCGTTCGACCTCGGGGCGAGCGACCGTTGGGTCGTCGTCAACTTCTTCGCCACGTGGTGCGTGCCGTGTCGCGTGGAGCACCCGGAGCTGCGTGCGTTCGAGGCCGAGCACCGCAAGACGGGTGATGCCCGGGTGATCAGCGTCGTCTACGACCAGGACCCGAAGACGGTCCGCACCTGGTTCGAGGAGAACGGAGGGGACTGGACCGTGTTCGACTCCGACCAGGGCCGCACAGCTTTCGAGTGGGGCGTGACGGGAGTGCCCGAGTCGTTCGTGGTGTCACCGTCGGGCATCGTCGTCGAACGGATCGTCGGCGGAGTGAAGAAGGCCCAGTTGGACCAGGTGATAGCAGCGAACTCCCAGACGGAGGAGACGCCGTCGACCACATCGCAGGAGGCCGGGTCGTGAGCCACGGAACCCGCCGGATCCTCTGGGGGCTGCTCGCGGTGGTGCTCGTCGGGCTCCTGATCGTCGGTGTCACTGACAAGGGTGAACGTTCCGCGGACCAGCGGGCGAGGGATCTCGAGGAGCAGGTCCGTTGCCCGCAGTGCCGCAGCCAGTCCGTCGCCCAGTCCGAGACGCCGTCGGCCAAGGGCGTGAAGGTCGTGATCCGCGACCAGATCGCAGCCGGTCGTTCCGACGAGGAGATCCTCGACTACATCGCCTCCTCCTACGGCAGGGAGGTTCTCCTCGATCCGCCGAGTTCCGGTTTCAGCGGTCTCGTCTGGGCGCTGCCGGCGGTCGGCGCTGTGATCGCCGTGGCAGCGCTGGTGGTCAGGTTCCGTGGCTACCGCTCGGACGTCGAACCGAAGGTGACCGGAGCCGACCGTGACCTGGTGGCCGAAGCCCTGTCGTCGCGCCCGAAGGACGAGACGTGACCGCTACCGGTCGCCGGTCCCCGGAGGGTACGTCAGCCCGGACGAGCTCGAAGCTCGACCCGGACGAACTGGCCGCCCTGGAGGACCAGCGCGAGTTCCTGTTGCGTTCTCTGGAGGACCTGGAGAAGGAACACGACGCCGGCGACCTGGACGACGCCGACTACGAAACTCTCCGCGACGACTACACGGCCCGCGCTGCGGAGGTGTTGCGTTCGATCGAGGCCCAGCACGACCTCATGGAAGAGGCTCGCCGCCCTCGCAACTGGGGCCGGACGCTCGTCGTGGTCGGTGCCGTGGTCGCGTTCGCCGTGCTGGCCGGGGTACTCGTGGCGGCGTCGTTGGGCCGTCGCGGTGAGGGTGACACCGCCTCGGGTGGCATCTCGGCGAATCGCTCTCCGAGTCAGCGGGCGTTGGAGTGCCAGACGAAGTACGGACCCGCCCAGATCGAACCGGCCCTGAAGTGCTTCACGGCCGTCCTGAAGGACGACCCGAAGAACGCCGTCGCCCTGACCTGGTTCGCCTGGCTCACCGACCTCGCCGTCTCGGAGAACCCGAACTCCGAGCAGGCCCGGTTCGTGATGGCCCAGAGCGAACGGATGCTCGACGAAGCGATCCGCTACAACCCGAACTACAGCTACGCACGCGCGCTTCGGGCAGTGGTGGCGTTCCGCCACGGAGACTTCGAGGGAGCGAAGAAGTACCTGGCGGAGTTCGAAGCCAACGACCCCTCCCAGGACGCCCGGGCGATCATCAACCAGTTCGACCTGAAGAACCGAATAGAAGAAGGCCTCGCCGAGTCGAAGCAACCATCGCCGACCACGACGACCACAACCCCGAACTGAGGTTTCGACTCCGCTGCGCTCCGCTCAACTATCGGAGGTATGCGCCGTGTCGATCGTTGAGCGGAGCGGAGCTTGCGG
>JAGQSN010000242.1 GCA_020439555.1 Acidimicrobiales bacterium
TTCTTCCTCGACTACATCGCGGTCGGCAAGCTCGACCCGGACCACATCGAACAGCTCGTCGAGGGTGTGGCGGAGGGCTGCCGGCAGGCGGGCTGTGCGCTCATCGGAGGGGAGATGGCCGAGCATCCCGGGGCGATGGAGCCAGGCGAGTTCGACCTGGTCGGCTTCTCCGTCGGAGTCGCCGAACGCGACCGGCTCGTGACCGGTGACGGCGTCCGGGTCGGTGACGTGATCATCGGTCTGCCGTCTCCCGGGCTTCGTTCGAACGGCTACTCGCTGGCGCGGCACGCGCTGCTGACCACGGCGGGCCGGACGCTGGACGGTCCGGCGTGGGACGGTGCCCGGCACAGCCTCGCCGAGGAACTCCTCGTGCCGTCGGTCATCTACACGCCCGCTGTTCTGGCGTTGCTCGACCAGGTGGACGTGCGGGCCGTCGCGCACGTCACCGGTGGTGGTCTGGCCGGGAACCTCACACGCGTGCTGCCGAAGGGTGTGGACGCGGCGGTGGACCCGAAGAGCTGGGAGGAGCCGAGGATCTTCTCGGAGGTCCGTCACGCGGGTTCGATCTCCGATGAGGAGATGCGCAAGGTCTTCAACCTCGGGATCGGGATGGTCGTCGTCGTCCCTGCCGAGGAGGCTTACCGGGCGATGGACGTCCTGCGTGCGAAGGGCCAGCGGGCCGTCGAGATCGGCCGTGTCGAGAAGGGCTCCGGCCAGGTCCACTTCGCGTGACGGGACCACTCGCCACCTCGTGACCCCACGCTCGGAGGTCCGTTCGCGCGAATCAGGCCCCACCGCTCCGGAACGATCCGGCCTAATTGCATACGTCGTCGCCTTTACCAACTGATTCGCTGGACGTCCTCGCGAGAATGCGCGCGAGGTGACAAGAGGGGCTGGCGCGTCGAATGGGGTTTCGCGGCTGGCTCAGGCTGAGGGCCAACGCCGCCGCTCGGCGACGTTCAGGACTGCCAGCCGATGCGGCACCAGGTCCGTTTGTTGCAGGACGGGCACTTCATCCAGTGGCCGTCCTTGCGACCCGGGATCCACACGGTGCCCGACAGCCAGCGCAGACCGAGGTCCGACAGGTTGATCCGGCTGCGGGCGTGGCAGGCCGAGCAAGCGACGACGACGGTGCCCACCTGCCGTGGCCCCGTCGAGAAGAGTGCGTCGCGGCCTTCGCGTGCCGGTCCGGAACGGATCGCGTCACGTGGCGCCCGGACCGGTGTGTCGAACAGGGCCCGTCGACCCTGCGGATCGAGTGAGGTGCGGCGGCCGGATGCCTTCCGTCCCGCCGGCGGGCGCCTGGTCGGTTCGGCGGTGCCGGACTCACCGGCCTCGCCGGGGTTGTCTGCCGTGGTTCCGCTGGTCAACGCCTTCCCCTCCCTTTCCGGGACGGTGGTGCGTCGAGTACCTCGGCCAGGTCCCGGTACGCGGTAGCGCTCTTCGAACTCGGAGCGTGTGCCAGTACGGACCGTCCGAGTGCCGGTGCCTCCGCGACCTTCACGGACTTGGGGACGAACGGTTCCAACACGTCGATCTCGTAGTCGACGCGCACCTGCTGGACCACCTGGTGGGCCAGGTTCGTCCGACCGTCGAACATGGTGGCGATCGCACCCCGGACCTTCAGGTCGTCGTTCGTGTAGTCGCGGACATCGGCGATGGTGTCGAGCAGTTGGCCTACGCCGCGTTGGCCCAGCGACTCGCATTGGAGAGGGATCAGAACCTCGTCCGCGGCGGTCAGACCGTTGATCGTCAGGATCCCGAGCGAGGGAGGGCAGTCGATGAGGACCCAGTCGTAGTCGTCGGTGACCTTCGACAGCGCCTTGTCGAGCACGTACTCGCGCCCGGTCTTGGTGAGGAGGTGCAGTTCGGCGCCGGCAAGGTCGATCGTGGACGGAAGGAGGTCGAGTCTGCCCGTCGGACCGTCGGCCGGTCGCGGCGCCGGCGGAGCCAGTTCGATGATCGCGTCGGTCGCCTTCAGTCTCTTGAGCAACACGTCGTGCACGGAGATCTCCAGGGCGTCGGGATCGACGCCGCACGCCCAGCTCAGTGACGCCTGCGGGTCGAGGTCGACGAGCAACACCCGGCGACCTCGCTCGGCCAGCGCGACCCCGAGTGCGTGGGTGCTGGTGGTCTTCGCCACCCCGCCCTTCTGGTTCGCTACCGCCAACGTGGTCATGGCGGCGAGTCTTGCACTCGGCTCGGTGCCCGTTCCCCTCCACCCGCCCGTCGCGGCTGTGACATCCGCCGGCGAGTACGTGGTCGGCGGGTGTCGGACCTACGGGATGCCGACGACCGACACGGGCGAGTTCGAAGAAACCTCGGTGCCGTTTCCGAGCTGGCCGTTGTCGTTCATCCCCCAACACTTCGCTCCCCCGGTCGGGGTCAGAGCACAGGTGTGGAGCAAGCCCGCCGACACGGTGGACGCGGTGAGACCTTCGACGGTGACAGGAGTGGTCGAAGGTCCAGCGGCCCCGTTCCCGAGCTGGCCGTCGCTGTCACTCCCCCAACAACGAACCGACCCGTTCGTGCGGGTGACGCACGTGTGGAACTCTCCGGTGGTGATCGAGGTGGCATCGGTGATTCCCGAAGGCGAGACCGGCACCTTCGAGTTGTCGTAGCTCCCGTTGCCGAGTTGGCCGTCGTTGTTGCTGCCCCAGCAGCGCACGGAGCCGTCCGTGCGCAAGGCGCAGCTGAACGCGTCGCCGGTGGTGATGTCGGCCACGCCGGTCAACCCACTCACCACGACGGGGGTCGTCGAAGAGACGTTCGTGCCGTTGCCGAGCCGGCCCGACCCGTTGAATCCCCAACACCTCGCCGTGCCGTCCGTGAGAGCGGCGCAGGTGTGGAACTTGGACGCCGAGACCGCGAAAACCGACTTGCCGACCAGACCGGTGACCGTGACGGGTGTCGTCGAGTGGTCCGATCCGGAGTCGTCGCCGAGTTGGCCGTTGTCGTTCGCGCCCCAGCACTTGAGTACACCCGATGCGAGGGCCGCGCAGGTGTGCTCGTTACCGGCGCTCACCGCGACGACACCCGTCAGGCCCGAAACGGTGACCGGGGTCGCCGAATCGTCCGTGGTCCCGTTGCCGAGTTGACCTTCGCGGTTGTCGCCCCAGCAACGGACCGTGGTGTCGACGAGCACCGCACACGTGTGTCCGCCGCCCGCCGACACGGCGGACGCGGGAGCCAGGCCGTCGACCTGTACCGGTGTCGTGGACCCGGTCTCGGTGCCGTCACCGAGCTCACCGTTGAAGTTCGAACCCCAGCAGACGATCGACGCGTCCTGCCGCAGGGCACAGGTGTGGGTGTCGCCACCGGAAATGGCGACCGCACCCGTCCCGGGAGCGTCCGAGCGGAAGTAGCCGGCGACGTCGATGACGAGGTGGGTGGGGCGTGCGGAGTAGTTGCGGGCGTCGAGGCGGCCGTTGGTGGCGATGGGGAGTGTGCCGGTGTTGGTGATGGAGACCGCGGTGCGGAAGTTGAGGAAGGTGGCGGTGGGCATGGGGCCGCCGTTGGGTGCGACGCGGAGGTAGCCGGTGGTGCCGGGGTCGACGGCGGTGATCGACGCGGAGATCGCGGTGGCGTCGGCGGGGATTCCGCAGCCGGTGGTGTTGCCGCCTTGGGCGGTGAAGCCGGTGGTGCCGGTGGTCTGGAAGGTGCGGGTCTGGTAGGCGGCCATCGCGCCTGCTGTGGCGTGGCGGGTGTCGACTATCCGGCACGGCGTGACCGGCACGAACACCGACGCGTCCGACACCACGGCGGACGTCCGAGGGGTGTCCGGGTCTGTCGGCGGCGCCGGCTTGGCGGACGCTTCCGTTGCACCGCCGGCCAGCAGGGCGATCGTCAACGCCGCCGCTCCGAGGACGGTCGCCCGAACTGGGGTGCGTCGCTGTTCCATCACGTCCTCCGACCTCGACGAATCCGCCGACGATAGACGCCGGGAAGGGCTCGGATTCGGGCCGCTCGTCCGGACGCTCCCGGGTGGCTCTTCCGGATCGGGCTGGGGAAGCGAAAACCCGTGGGACTAGCGTCGTCTCATGCCGTTGCCCACCGCCGCCTTCTCCGTGTCGATCCGGGTGCGGTTCGACAACAAGCCGGGCGCACTGGGGCGGCTTGCGGCAGCGATCGGTGCGGTCGGCGGCAACATCGTCGCGTTCCAGGGTTTCGAGGCACGTGACGAGTTCCTGGACGAGGACCTCATCGTCAACTGCACCTCGGAGGAGCACATCCACGAGGTCGCCCAGGCGATCGACCACCTCGAGGGCGTCGAGGTGCTCTCGGTCAGCGACCGCACGTTCGACATGCACGACGGCGGCAAGATCGAAGTCCTGGCGCGGATGGACATCAAGGACCGCGACGACCTGTCCATGGCCTACACCCCCGGTGTCGCCCGGGTCTGCACCGAGATCGAGCAGAAGCCCGAACGGGTCCACGAGCTGACGATCAAGAAGAACACGGTCGCGATCGTCACCGACGGCACCGCCGTGCTGGGCCTGGGTGACATCGGCCCGGAAGCCGCTCTCCCGGTCATGGAGGGCAAGGCGTTGCTCTTCAAGAACTTCGCAGGGGTTGACGGGTTCCCGATCTGCATCGACGCGGGTAACACCTCCTCTCCCTTGCAGGAGCGCATCGACATCATCGTCGAGACCGTCCAACGGATCGCGCCGGTGTTCGGTGGCATCAACCTCGAGGACATCGCCGCACCCGCATGCTTCGAGATCGAGGAACGTCTCCAGGCCTCCCTCGACATCCCGATCTTCCACGACGACCAGCACGGAACGGCAGTGGTCACCCTCGCCGCACTCGAGAACGCGATCAAGATCGTCGGCAAGTCGATGAGCGACCTGCGTGTCGTGATCGCCGGGGCCGGGGCCGCCGGTGTGGCCATCGCGAAGATCCTCATGAACGCCGGTGTCAGTCAGATCGTCGCGACGGACCGCCAGGGTGCGATCCACCGAGGGCGGACCGACCTGAACGACGTCAAGCGGATGTTCGCCGAGATCACCAACCCGGACAGCGTCAGCGGCAGCCTCTCGGACGTGATGCCCGGCGCGGACGTGTTCATCGGTGTGAGCGCACCGGACCTCATCACGCCCGACGACGTGCGGAAGATGGCGGAGAACCCGATCGTGTTCGCCATGTCGAACCCGAACCCGGAGATCCGCCCCGAGTTGGTCACGGACATCGTCTCGGTGATGGCGACCGGTCGCAGCGACTACCCGAACC
>JAGQSN010000243.1 GCA_020439555.1 Acidimicrobiales bacterium
ACCGACTGCTCGACGATGACCATCGTGACCCCGCGTGCCTTGAGTTCCGCCAGGACCTCGAGCAGTTCCTGGACGACGACCGGGGCCAACCCGAGCGACAGTTCGTCGATGAGCAGAACCTTCGGTTCGAGCACGAGCGCCTTGGCGATCGCGAGCATCTGTTTCTGACCGCCCGAGAGGGCCCCGGCGGGTTCGTCGAGCCGTTCGCGCAGAGCCGGAAAAAGTTCGAGGGAGGCTTCGATGCGGGACTCGACCTCGTCCTCGGGCACCAGGAACGCTCCGAGGCGAAGGTTCTCGCGGACCGTCAGCGGGTCCAGTGTCGCCTTGCCGCCGGGAACCTGGACCAGCCCGAGTCCGACCCGTTGTTCCGCCTCCGCGAAGGTGACGGTCCGACCGTCGAGTCGGACCACGCCACGCGACGGGACCCCGAGTCCGCTGATGACTCGCAGCAACGTGGACTTGCCGGCCCCGTTGGTGCCGAGCAGTGCGAGCGTCTCACCGGGGGCGACCTCGACTTCGACGTCGAAGAGGATCTGAACCGATCCGTAGGAGAAGTCGAGGTTGCGCACCTGGAGTGCCGGAACCTCGTCGGCTTCGCGGCGGCGCTCGTTCTCCTCCTTCTCCTCGAGCAGTTCCTCGATGGTGAGCGAGATGTCCTCCCTGATCGAGGTGGCACCCCGGGCCAGCAGCAGGCCCCCGAGGATCGTGGAGGGCATGACCACAGCCGTGATGGCCCACTGACGGCCCCAGGCGTCGCTCATCCATCCGGTGATGACCGACCCGAAGAACGCGCCGAACAGGAACACGTACACACCGACGAGCGCGAAACCCTGCGAGCGGAGACGGTACGGCACGACAGCGGAGACCACCGGGCCGACGAGAGCGAACGCCGGGCGGAACAGCAGACCGGCGATCGCGAACATGAGGGCGTAACCCCAGACGTTCGGCATCCACGCACCGGCGACGGTGAACACCCCGAACGCCCCGATCAGACCGGCGACGAGCAGCAACGATCGGGGCGGCGACTCCCGGAAGATCTTGTCGTTGCGCTTGGCGAACAGCGGGATCGAGATGAGTGCCGGCAGGGAGATGACCACGTCGAGAAGCGCACGTTGGGTGGCGCTCAGCCCGAAGTCCTCCTCGAGACGCAGATTGACGAAGAGGGGGACGCTGACGAGCGCGAAGCCGAGGGCTCCGGCACCCATGGTGATCGAGGTGAACGTGCGGATGCGGCGCAGACGGGCGAAGGCGTAGCCGATGGAGACCATCGGTGCCTCGAAGTCTTCGCCGTCGAGGGTCTCGCCGAGGATCACCTGCTGCTCGTTGCCACCCCGGGACGGTTCGGGGGCTTTCAGGGTGAGGAGCCCGACGATCAGGCCGGGGACGGCTACGACCATGAAGACGAGGCGCCACCCGTCCGGCCCCGTCGCGACCGCCGCCGCTCCCGCTACGGCAAGGGTCCCGAGTACCCGCCCGACCGGTGACGCAAGGGCGTGCAGGCCGTAGATGCGGCTGCGGGCGCCGATCGGATAGCCGTCGGCCAGCAGCGAGTTGTGCACCGGCAACACGTGGGACTGGCCGAGACCCGAGCCCATGCGTGCGCAGAAGAAGGTGAACGGGTTGCGCGCCAGGGCGGCGAAACCGACGAACACGGCGGACCAGATGGTGGCGAGTCCCGCGATGGTGGTGCGTCGCGCCCGGTCGGCCAGGTAGGAGATGGGAACCGCGCCCAGCACGAACAGCACGCCGGCGGCCCCGCCGATGGCACCGAGGACCGTGTCGCTGACACCGAGGGACTTCTGGATGTCGGGGGCGAGCAACGGCATCGCGACCCGGTCGAACTCGTCGACCATGTTCACGAGGAACAGCGCGAGCACCAGCGTGACACCGCCAGAACGGAGTCCTTCCCGCAGCGACATCGCCTCGGCCCGGGCTCCGACGAGCAGGTCGTCGGGCAGGACCGTCACCTCGTTGGCCGCGGCCTGAGCGGCCTGGCGTCGGGCCTCCTCCTCGAGGATGACCGCCGTCAGCCCCGCCGCGGACGTGTCAGCGGTGACGGTGGAACTCGCACCGTCGGACGGTCGAGCGGTTGTGACGGGATGGTCTTCGGACATTGGTCCCCGGGGGGGGTGCGGTGACTGCTCGGTCGGGTCGTCAGGGCGGGGAGAGGTTCAGGGGGCGTCGATCCAGTCGCCGGTCGGGACCCAGCAGCCGCAGTCGAGCTGGAACTCGACCGGACGGACGGCGGTGGGTGCCGTGTGATCGTCCTTGGAGAAGTGTCCGGTGCTCCCGGTGCCGAGGTCGAAGCGGTCCATCGCTTCGAGGGCGCTCTTGAAGCTGTCCCTGGTCGGGTCGTCACCGGACTTCTCGAGGGCGGTGACCATGGTGGTGAACATGTTGCAGAGCGACATGAACCCGTCGTAGGAGGGGGTGCCCTGCTTGTCGAGCGGCGGCTTCACCTTGTTGCGGATCTCGACGCAGCGCTGGTCGGCCTTGGAGGGCTTCTGACCCGTGACCGTCTCGCCCTGGCGCTTCCAGCTCACGCCCTTGGCCGATGCGAGTTGGCTCTTGGGCGCGAAGTTCAACAGCAGGGACGAGGTGACCTCGGACTGGTCGCTCGCGAAGTACGTGGGCTTGTAGCCCTGACGTTCGGCTTCGGCCATGAAGTTGCCCGACACGAACACGTTGCTCAACAGGATCACGCCGGTCACTCCGGCGTCCTTGAACTGTTGGACCGCGGCGGAGATGGACGCGGGATCACCCATGACGCCACCGGTGATGACCGCGGATTCGGCGAGGTCGAGGCCGGCATCCTTCAAGGCTGGCTTCAGACCCGCGGCGAGCGCTTCAGGAGCGCCCGGTTCGTCACGGTTGACCACGCCGAGCTTGAGCCCCTTCAGGTCACCGGTGGCCTTCAGGCCTTTGACAAGTGCCCGCTGATGCTCCTCGAAGGTGTTGTTGAAGAGGAATGCGTTGCCCTTGGCCTGCTCGTATACGGTTCCGGCCAGAGAGCTGCCGGTCAGCACGGGCACGCCCTTGTCCCCGGCGAGACAGGCGAGGCCGTCACCGAAGAAGGTGAACGCGAACGCCACGAAGTTCGGATCGTCCTCGGCCACCTGGGAGCAGACGTTGATGAGCGACTCGGGGACCTTGGTGACGTCGAACAGGTAGGTGTTCACCTTCAACTTGCGACCGTTGATGCCGCCGCGGCCGTTCACGTCCTTCACCAGCGCTTCGATGGCCAGGGCCGGATCGTCGAAGTCCTCCGCGAGACCGGCGTCGGCCAGCGCTTCCACGTCGGGCTGCATGTAGCCCACGGTGATGGTGTCGTCGGTGATCCCGACGGCGGGTCCTGCCGAAGACTTGCCGTTCCCCCCGTCACCGGTACCGCCGCCCTGCGACGTGCCGCTCTCCTTGCTGGAGCAGGCACCGAGGATCAGTGCCGTGATCATCAGTGGCCAGAGCCACTTGCGAGGACGAGGGTTCATCACGCTTCTCCCCTGTGATGCGCTGAAGTCGCCGCACCATACGATGAACCCGGGATCTGTGCAAGCGCTTGCACGAATTGGTATGTTGACCGGCACAGGGTGTCGGGTCGTCGGCTCGACTCTGCACAGATCCGGACCAAGGGGGACCAGACGTGCGCACGACAGAACCGCTCGACGAAGACTGGGAGTTCATCCGCGCCGACGTGGGCCCCGATGGAGGCGGTGCCGGGTCCGGCGAAGCCGAGTGGTGTCCGGTCACCCTCCCCCATTCGTGGAACGACTCACCCGACCAGCAGGCCAACCCCGCCTACCACCGGGGACCGTGCTGGTACCGCAAGCAACTCCACGTGCCGGGCGTGGCTCCCGGCGCTCGGGTGGTCGCCGAGTTCGGAGCCGCCGGATCGGTCGCCGACGTGTACATGGGCACGGAGCACCTGGCCAGCCACCGGGGCGGCTACTCGATCTTCCGGGTCGACCTCACCGACGCTCTAGACACCGACGGCAGCGGATCGCTGGCCGTGAAGGTCGACAACTCCCAGTTCGACGACGTCTACCCGCTCATGGGAGACCACACGATCTTCGGGGGCCTCTACCGCCCCGCCAAGCTGATCGTGGTCGATCCGGTGCACATCGACCTGTTCGATCACGCCGGGCCGGGTGTCGTCGTCCGTCAGGTCAGCCTCACCGACGAGACCGCCGAACTGTCGGTGACGACACGGGTGGCCAACGACAGCGCGGAGGGCACCGAGGCCGTCGTCACCGTTCGCCTTCTCGACGGTGACGGGACCGAGGTGGCTAACGACCAGGTGACCGTGGCCGCCGCACGCAAGGCAGTCACCGAGGCCGAGCTCACGCTGACCGTCGCGTCACCACGACGCTGGGACGGCCGCAACGATCCCCACCTGTACCAGGTGGTCACGGAGGTCACGAGCGGTGACTGGAGCGACAGCGTCACGCTCAACTACGGCCTTCGCACCTTCACCGTCGACGCCGACACCGGCGCGCATCTCAACGGTCGCCCCTACCACCTCCACGGTGTGAGCCGGCACCAGGACGTCGACGGAACTCCCGCCGTGTCCGAGGCCGACATCGAGCGCGACATGGCACTCATCGACGAGATCGGTGCCACCGCGGTCCGGCTCTCGCACTACCAGCACGCCGAGTCCGTCCTCGACCTGTGCGATCGTCTCGGCCTGCTGGTCTGGGCGGAGATCCCCTTCAACGCCCGCACGTCCACCACGGACCCGCTCACGAACGCCGCGTCGCAGCTGACCGAGTTGATCCACCAGCAGCGCCACCACCCGTCGATCATCTGCTGGGGCGTCCAGAACGAGTCGACGATCAGCGACGGCATCGCGAGCCCGCGGCCCAACATCGTGGCCCTGACCGCCCTCGCCCACGAGATCGACCCGGACCGCTACGTCGCCCAGGCGAACGTCGGCCACGTGGACCCGTCCGACGAGATCAACAGCCTCTGCGACCTGAACGCGGCCAACGTGTACGCCGGCTGGTACTACGCCGATGCGGCCGACTCGGGGCCCATGCTCGACCGCATCCGCGAGGCGTGGCCGGGAGTGCCCCTGGGGCTCAGCGAGTACGGCGCGGATGCCCGCACCGAGTACCACTCCAGCGAACCCCGCGCCGGTGACTACACCGAGGACTACCAGGCGGTCATGCACGAGGAGTACTGGCGCCAGCTCCAGGCCCGGCCGTGGGTGTGGTCCTCGTTCGTGTGGAACATGTTCGACTTCGCTTCGGCCATCCGCAACGAGGGCGGCACCGTCGGGGTCAACATGAAGGGCCTCGTCACCCAGGACCGCCGGATCCGCAAGGACGCCTTCTGGTTCTACAAGTGCCGGTGGTCGACCGAGCCCGTCCTGCACGTGTGCGCGAAGCGTTTCGTGAACCGCCACCAGCCCGACATGGTCGTCAAGGTGTACTCGAACCAGCCGTCGGTGACTTTGCTGGTCGACGGCGAGGACCGGGGAACCCTGACCTCCGACGACGGGATCTTCCGCTGGGACGTCCACCTCGGAGACGGGGAGACGACGGTCGAGGCCCGTGCCGGTGACCTGCGCGACGAAGCGACGTTCAGGCTCGTGGATCAACCCGACGGGTCCTACCTGTGCCCGTCGCCTCGGGTTGTCCGGGTCGGCGGCGGCCCGGGCCGGATCGCGTCGTGGTTCGAGGACGCCGGTTTCGAACGGGACGAGTCGCTCTACGGCGTGTGGTCGACCGTCGGTGAACTGCTCGACGAACCCGCGACCCGAGAGGTTCTCGTCGACGTGTTCGGCGACGGCCTGCTCGAACACCCGATGCTCGACATGGCCCGGGGCCTCCCTCTCGAGATGGTCCTGACCGCCGCCGCGACCCACCTGACCGACGACGACATGGTCTCGTTGCACAGGCGTCTCAGCGAGGTCCCGAGGACTGACGACTGACGGCTCGACCGATGAAGACCCGGCGTCCTCTCGTGCTGCACCCGGATCGGCTGCTACCGGCCGATCCGACCACGCGTTCCATCGCGCGGCGTCTGTTCGCGGAGGTCGAAGGCCTTCCGATCGTCAGTCCCCACGGTCACTGCGATCCCCGGTGGTGGGCCGACGACGCCCCGTTCAGCGACCCGGCTCAGCTGCTCGTCACCGGTGACCACTACCTGCTGCGGATGCTGCACAGTCAGGGGATCAGCCTGGAGGATCTCGGCCGCCGGCCGGTCGACGGGGACACTCCCCCGACGGACCCGCGGGAGGTCTGGCGCAGGTTCGCGTCGAACTACCACCTGTTCCGGGGGACACCTTCGCGGGTGTGGCTCGACCACGCGCTCCACCAGGTGCTCGGCGTGGACGTGGTCCCTTCCGCGGACACGGCGGACGAGATCTTCGACCACGTCTCCGATCGGCTCACCCAGCCCGACTGCCGCCCCCGTGCCCTCTTCGAAC
>JAGQSN010000244.1 GCA_020439555.1 Acidimicrobiales bacterium
GCAAGGCCAAGGAGGTGCCCCTCGCGATCCAGAAGGGCACCGAGGAAGCGCGCAAGAACCTCTTCGCGGTTCCGCTGGCCGGTTCGACGATCACCCACCCCGTCATCGGTGTGATGGGTGCCGGTCGGGTCATGCTGAAGCCCGCCGCTCCCGGTACCGGCGTCATCGCCGGTGGTGCCGCCCGTGCGATCCTCGAGGAGGCCGGCATCCACGACGTGCTCTGCAAGTCGCTCGGCTCCGCGAACCACATCAACGTCGCCCGCGCCACCATCGCTGGCTTGCAGTCCCTGAAGCGCCCCGACGAGGTCGCCCGTCTGCGTGGCCTCTCGCCCGAGGAGTTCGTCCCGAAGGGTCTGCTCGAGGCCTACCGGGAGTCCGAGCGTGGCCCCGTCGTCATCGAAGAGGTGAAGTGACCATGGCCGACCTGAAGGTCACCCAGATCCGTTCCACGATCGGCACGAAGCCGAAGCAGCGCGGCACCATCCGTGCGCTCGGCCTCGGTCGCATCGGTCAGTCCAACACCCTGCCCGACCGTCCCGAGGTTCGGGGCATGATCGCCAAGGTCCCGCACCTGGTGACCGTCGAGGAAGCCAAGGAAGGCGAAGCCTGATGAAGGTCCACGACCTCCAACCAGCCGCCGGTTCCAACCGGGACCGCAAGCGCGTCGGCCGCGGCATCGGTGGCCGTGGCGGCAAGACCGCCGGTCGCGGCACGAAGGGTCAGAAGGCCCGCAACAACATCCCCGCCTCCTTCGAGGGCGGCCAGATGCCGCTGCACATGCGGGTCCCGAAGCTGAAGGGCTTCACCAACCCGTTCCGTGTCGCCTACCAGGGTGTCAACCTCGACACCCTGGACGCCTCCGGGCTCGACGAGGTCTCACCCGAGACGCTTCACGAGCGTGGCCTGGTCGGCAAGAAGGCGTTGGTGAAGGTGCTCGGCCGTGGCGAGATCAGCCGTGCCGTCACCGTGAGGGCCCACGCATTCTCGGCATCGGCCGAATCGGCCATCACGGCTGCGGGCGGTACGGTGGAACGCCTGCCCCTCCCTTGGGGTGACGGCCGCCCGCCCGCCAAGGGCAATCAGTTCACCAACCGCTGAGACACGGCCCTCGGCCGTAGACCAACCCTGGAGCGCAGGTGTCGACCCTCCGCAACGTGTTCAAGATCGCCGAACTGCGGAACAAGTTGCTGTTCACGCTGTTCATGATCGCGGTCTACCGCCTCGGTTCCCACATCCCGGTGCCGGGCATCTCGCTGAGCGTCATCACAGACCTCCAGGAGCAGGCCAAGAGCGGCGGCGCTCTCGGCTTCCTCCAGGTGTTCTCCGGTGGCGCGATCACGCAGTTCGCGGTGTTCGCGCTCGGGATCATGCCCTACATCACCTCGTCGATCATCATGCAGATCCTCGCGGTCGTGATCCCGAAACTGGAGCAGTGGCAGGAGCAGGGGGCGGTTGGACAGCGCAAGATCACGCAGTGGACCCGCTACCTCGGCGTCGGCATCGCGCTTCTCCAGGCAACCGGCATCACCTATCTGTTCCACACTGGCGGCGGCGGTGCGTTCGGACAGGGCGGATTCGGCAAGGACATCTTCGGGGACAGCTACTCGACCGGCCGCTTCGCCCTGGTCGTGTTGACCCTCACCGCCGGCTACACCCTTCTCATGTGGTTCGGTGAGGTAATCACCGAACGCGGTGTCGGCAACGGGATGTCGATCCTGATCTTCGTCTCCGTGGTGAGCCGTCTTCCCGCGAACTTCTGGACCGTCCGTACCGAGTCCGGCTACACGGCGATGATCATCATCGGCCTGCTGTTCCTCGCACTGCTCGTGGCGATCGTGTTCATCGAGCAGGGTGTGCGAAGGATCCCGGTGCAGTTCGCGAAGCGTCAGGTCGGTCGCAAGATGTACGGCGGTCAGAGCACCTACATTCCGCTCAAGGTGAACGGCGCGGGCGTCATCTCGATCATCTTCGCCAGCTCTGTGCTCTACCTGCCGGTGATCATCTCCCAGATCCTGCCCGTCGGCAACCACACCGCTCAGAACCCCAACTGGGCCTTCAACGTGCAGACCTGGATCAACGACCACCTCGTCCAGGCCACTTCGCCGTTCTACCTGTCGTTCTACGGGATCCTGATCATCGCCTTCGCCTACTTCTACACGGCGATCCAGTTCGACCCGCACAAGCAGGCCGACCAGATCCGCAAGCAGGGTGGCTTCATCCCGGGCATCCGTCCCGGCTACCAGACGGAGCGCTACCTCGCGAAGATCCTGTCCCGAATCACGCTGCCCGGCGCGCTGTTCGTCGCAGCGGTGACCCTCGTGCCGGCCTACGCGATCGGCCAGGCGCTCGGTGACACCTCGGGTGGTCAGTCGCTCAGCTTCTTCGGCATCTCGATCATGATCGCCGTGGGTGTGTCCCTCGAGACGGTCATGCAGATCGACGGTCAGCTGATGATGCGCAACTACGACGGCTTCCTCGACACAGCGAAGGCTCGGGCCAAGGCCGCGGCCAAGGCGAAGTAGGTCGGGCGATGACCGACGGAGTTCGACTGGTCATGCTCGGCCGCCAGGGTGCGGGCAAGGGAACCCAAGCGGTTCGCCTCGCTCAGCACTTCGTGGTTCCGCACATCTCCACGGGAGACATGCTCCGTGCAGCGGTGTCTGCCGGGACGGAGTTTGGTCTCAAGGCGAAGACCGTCATGGACGCCGGCGGCCTCGTGTCCGACGAGATCATGGTCGGCATCGTCGACGAACGTCTCAACGAGAGCGACACGACGACCCGCGGCTACATCCTCGACGGCTTTCCTCGCACGGAGGCGCAGGGGATCGCCCTCGCGGAGATCACGACCTCCCGCCCGCTCCAGCTCGTGGTGAACCTCGAAGTTCCGGAGGACATCGTTCTCGACCGGATCACGAAGCGGCGTGTCTGCGAGTCGTGCGGAACGATCTACTCGGTCGACTCTCCTCCGAAGAACGGCTGGATCTGCGACGTCGACGGCGGCAACGTCGTGCAGCGCGACGACGACGAGGAAGGTGCAGTACGGAAGCGCCTGGACCTCTACGCCGAGGAGACCCTTCCGCTGGTGCCCTACTACCGTGAACAGGGGCTGCTCGTCGAGGTCGACGGTCTCGGTTCACCCGACGAGGTTTTCGCCCGGCTCCTCGCTGCCGTCGAGTCCCGACTCGGGGGCTGAGATGCTCTTCGCCAAGGGCGCGGCGGTCCGATCCGGCGCGGACATCGCGAAGATGCGCAAGGCGGGTCTCGTCGTCGCCGAGATGCACGAACGGATCCGTGAGGCAATCAGGCCCGGTGTCACGACCGGCAAACTCGACCGGGTAGGTCGGGACGTGCTCGCCCGCAGAGGCGCCACCTCCAACTTCCTCGGCTACGCGTCCCCTCCGTTTCCGGCGGTCATCTGCGCCTCCCCGAACGCGATGGTCGTCCACGGGATACCGAGTGACGACGTGCGCCTCGACGAGGGGGACATCATCTCGATCGACTGCGGTGCAGTCGTCGACGGCTGGCACGGCGACGCGGCGTTCACGGCTCCCGTGGGGGAGGTCGATGCGGACCTCCTCCACCTCATCGAGGTCGCGGAGCGGTCGCTCGAGGCCGCCATCGAGACCATGATCCCCGGCAACCGGCTTGGAGACATCGGCAACGCCGTGGAGACCGTGGCCCGGGAGGGTGGGCTGTCGGTGGTCGAGGGCTTCACCGGACACGGGATCGGACGTGCGATGCACGAAGCCCCGAACGTTCCCAACCAGGGCGTCGCGGGAACCGGGTTGAAGCTGCGGGCCGGCAACGTCCTGGCTGTCGAGCCGATGCTGGTGCTGGGGGATGCCGAGGTCGAGCTCCTCGACGACGACTGGAGCGTCGTGACGGTGTCCCAGGACCCCGCAGCACACGTCGAGCACACGATCGCCATCACCGAAGACGGCCCCTGGGTACTGACCCGTGCCTAGCAGGAGCACCCGAATTCGCCTGATCGCTGCCGATCATCCGGTGCTGCGCAGGTCCCCGCGTCGCTTGGCGAAGTGTGGTAGAGGCTCAACTTGGAGCCTGGCGGGGGTCGCGTTAGCATCTTCCTTCGGCCCTGAGCCTGGTCGCGTCCCCGGCGCGTCGCTCGAGGTCTAGTTGTCGGTTCGATCAGGAGCTTTCCGCTGCCCAAGCCCAAAGAAGACGCCATCGTCCTCGAAGGCACCGTGCTCGAGGCGCAGAAGAACGCGATGTTCCGCGTTGAGCTGCAGAACGGGCACGAGGTACTCGCGCACATCTCCGGGAAGATGCGGATGCACTACATCCGGAT
>JAGQSN010000020.1 GCA_020439555.1 Acidimicrobiales bacterium
GTTCAAGTCCCCCCTCGCCCACCACGAACCCCCTGCTCAGCAGGGGGTTCTGTTGTCTCCAGGGTCCGATCTCTACCGGATCTCTACCCTTGCGCCGTCAACTACTTTGTCAGCCTCTGGCGGCCGGCGCCCCGCATCAGAGCGCGCCGTCGGATCACAGCCCGGCCAACGGGTGACAGAAGACTCGTCGCCTCGTACGAGTGGTGCCCCCGCACGCTTCGCACGGGTGCTGCGTCTGAGGCTGAAGAAAAGTCTCGGAAGCGACGGTGGTCAGCGCTGCACCGCAGTGCTCGCAATCCTGAGTGACTACATCCGCGGGCTTGTGGGCCAATGCTCGTTGAGCACAGAGAAGGCGGAGCTGCTCCTCGTCGAGCAGGTGGCCGTCGATCATTACCGAAGAGTACGTCTCGTCGATGACCGCCTCGCCGAGCTCGTTCCACGCGTGGACGTGAACCCCGGCCTCCTCGGGTCGATCGCAGGTCCAGACGATCGCATTGTTCGACGGCCAGATTGCTACGCCGACGAACTCCTCGGTGCGGAGGCTCAACGGCCGGTTCGGCATGGTCGGTGACGGTCGAGGTCCGAGTCCAAGGACGGTGTGGGCATCGGTGAGTGGGTTCGAGACAGAGGGCCCAGCGGAGTCGAAGAAGGGTCGGCCACATCGGTTGCACTGATGCTTGCGGTGGTTGGCCGACGCGAACATCAGCTCATCGAGGTGGGTGGCCTTGCAGTCAGGCTTCGGGCATGTGAGGACAGCAGTTGGGATTCCGAGCATCTGCGAGATGGAGAACGCCACGGCGGCCGATGCCTCGATCAAGAGCTCGCGTCCGTCGTGGTGGAGTCTCACCATCTTGTAGCTGCGGTCGACGTGCTTGGTGTCCCCACCTCTCTTCCGAGCGTGAACGTGTACTCCGGCAGCCTCGGCTACGACGTCACCGAAGGTCAGCGCCGGAGGAAGTGCACCCCAGACACCGACCAGAGTGTCGCGAAGGTCGAGCTCGAGGATGTCCCTTTCGGGTACCGCGTCGAAGAACGCTCCCGAGCATGACTCCATGGGAGTCCCGTCGGGTCTCCAAGCTGGCTGCCCATGGGTGAAGCACCAGTGTCGGTCGGTCCCGTTCCGGTTCTTGATCTCGGCGCGGATCTCGCACGGCCCGCTGCCGCGGGTGCGCTCAGGCGGCTTGTGGCTGCAGGTTGGCATCGGGTCGTTGCTCCTCGGTCGGGACAACGAGCCTTCGGCGCCGATTCTCCCGGGCGGGGAGAGTGCGAGCTAGTGTCGGGGCTTCTCACGGCTGGTGACACTTGTCGCTAGCGCTGAAGCGGCCGTCCCTAGTGGGCGGCCGTTTCACGTTGTCTGTTGTCCGGGGAACCGTAGCCGCGATCTCCTGTACTGGGCAAGGAATCCAGCGAAGGTGGCTGATTCTGATTGGCGGCACGTACGGGTATCCGCTTAATCTCCAAGCAGAGATGGTGTACTTCTGCTCATCCGCGCAGGTCAAGGTGCCAGCGAGTTGGAGGTGGCAAGGCTATGACGAGTGATCTGACTCCGACGGGCCCGGTGATTCCCGACCGAATCCGCTCCGCACGTCAGCTGAGGGGCCTAACCCAGCGAGAGGTGGTTGACTCGATGCCAGAGAGGCATCGCGTGACGCCGGCAGCTCTGAGCCAGTTGGAATCGGGTGCGACCTCACCCTCGCCTGGGACCGTGCGAGGCCTGGCGGTCGCCCTGGATGTTCCGGAGGCATTCTTCAGAGCTCGGTGGCGTGACGATGACCTCCTCGAAGGGCGAGCACCAACCTTCTTCCGGCACCTTCGGTCCACCGCGAAGCGCGACCGGATGCAGGCCGAAGCCGTAGCCGGGCTGGTGTTTGACCTTGTGGGCCTGCTCAAGGCGGATGTTCGACTTCCGGAGGTCGACGTGCCCAACGCAGACGTCGGCATGGACGCGGATGCCGACGAGGTCATCGAGGCAGCCTTGTTGGTTCGCCACGCATGGGGCCTCGACGATCGGCCGGTAGACAACGTGGTCCGGCTCATCGAGCGGCATGGCGTCCCCGTCGTTCGTCTTCACCTCGGCAAGGCCAAGATCGATGCGTTCTCTGTGAGCAGTCATGAGCGCCCCGTCGTTGTATTGACGGATGACAAGTGGGCGTACGCCCGATCGAGGTTCGATGCAGCCCATGAACTTGGGCATCTGGTGATGCACCGAGATCATCAACCGGGGTCGATGCTCCTGGAGAAGCAAGCTCACATCTTCGCATCCGAGCTGTTGATGCCAACCGAGGTGGCGGCTGAGGTGCTGCCGACTCGTATGGACAACAGCGGTTGGAGGCAGCTGGCCAGCCTCAAGCAGGAGTGGGGCATGTCGATGGCTGCACTCCTGATGAAGTGCCGCGCGGT
The DNA here is from genome assembly GCA_020439555.1 of Acidimicrobiales bacterium. Classification (GTDB taxonomy): domain Bacteria; phylum Actinomycetota; class Acidimicrobiia; order Acidimicrobiales; family Iamiaceae; genus Aquihabitans. The sequence goes on from JAGQSN010000020.1 coordinate 2,401, forward strand.
CGGGAAGATCAGTCCATCGGCCTACGTGAACGCGATGAAGGCCATGTCTGCTCGGGGTTGGCGCCAGACCGAGCCTGGCGACCGAGAACTAGGCCCGCCTGAGCGACCAGTACTCCTCAAGCGAGCCGTGCGGCGAGCAGCCGAGGAACTGGACCTGGAACCCGATGAGTACCTACGGCTGAGCGGGTTGCCAGTCGATGACTGTCGCGAGCTCCTCGTGCATCAGAGGCCCGCCGTGGACCTGTAAACGTCGCGTGCCGAGACGTAACCAGAGGTAACAAGCGGCTGGGAGTCCCGACGGAGTCGGCTTTCCATGCCCGGTCACGAGCGACTGACTCACAGGGCGAGGGCGCGTGCTTTGGAGGGTCACCGACCGAGCGTTGATTGGTCGCCACTAGCTCAGCGGATCCAGATGGACGACCCGGCGCCCAGAGCTGCCGGTGACGATGTCGATGACACGGGCTCGGAACGGTTCGTCGACATCACCAGCGAGCACAAGAGCGCCTACCTCGACGACATCGGGATCGTCGGCCTCGTCGAGGAAGGTCCAGACGTGGCCCGTCGCGTCAATCTGGTGGACGTCGGCGGGTAGCTGGACCTTGGCACCCATGGCTACGACGCCGAGGTGACCGCACGGCTGAGAAGCGCCTCGTAGTCCTCGATCACGCCGGGGAGGATGCGGAGGTGGACGATCTTGCCGGCCGGCTTGTCGACGATGTCGATGACTTCAGCGATGGCGGGAGCGTCCTCGTCACCCGCGATAACGAGGGCGCCAGGCTCGATCAGGCTGGGGTCGCGGGCCTCATGTAGGAACGTCCAGACGTAGCCGGTTTCGTCCTCGTCCATGAGATCACAGGTGATGTCGACGGTGACCACGGGCCTACCTCCTTCCCGGTCTCCGCTCATGGTACGGGTTCGGCTCGGCCTTGCCGAGAGCAGCGAGCAAGGCCTCTGCTTGGTCTAGACCATCGAGGGTGACCGTGCAGTGCGGTCGCCCGAAGGTCGGCAGCAAGCCGAAGCCGGCGTCGCGCAGCTCACTCACCCTGGGTAGGTGGACGACTCGGTACGACGCGAACCGGTGGAGCAGCGAATCGAGCGATGCTCCGCCGAGGTCGTCGAGGGCACAGAACAGGGAGATTCCCAATACGGGCTGCCCGTCGAGCACGAACGCGTCGTGGGTGCGCTGGGCATGGCTCAGCACCTTGGCGAGCGACGTGGGCCCGCCCCGAACGATCACGATCCCGTCGGCGGGAACAGATTCATCTCGCACGCTCGGTCGGAGCTCCTGGCGTTCAACTTGGCTCACGGTTCCTGCCTACAGGATGAGGTCGGCGGCACGGCTCGGGTCTACAAGTCGATGGTTGCGAAGGCTGCGGCTCAGGGAGTCGACACGGGTAACCCGGTGATGATGTCAGCGCTGCGAGCGCTCCGGCGGTACGCCAAGAGCAAGTGAGAGCGAAGGACCCTCTCTCTTGAACGGAGTTTGCTGACGGAGTTTTCGGAGCCGCTTGCGAGGGCCGGGGCGACTTCCGCCTCACGGGAGGTCAAGGGCTGCAGGCTCTCGCTCAGCCGGTGTAGTTGGCGCTGGTGGTGATCGCCTGGGCGCCCGTTGGGTTCTGGGTGATCGTCTCACCGCTCACGACCACCGGGACCGTGGTGGACGATTCTGTTGTCGTGGGTGAGGTCGTCGTCGTGGTGGTGACGATGGTCGTCGACCCGGCAACGGTCGTGGTCGTCGAACCCTGAGTGGTCGTCGTCACCGGTTCGGTCGTCGAGGTCGGGGCCATGGTCGTGGTCGACGCTTCGGTCGTCGTCGTCGGGGCCATCGTCGTGGTGGTGTTGCCCATCGTTGTCGTCGTGGCACCTTCGGTTGTCGTCGTGTTGCCCATGGTCGTGGTCGTCGCGGGCATCGTGGTCGTCGTGGTCGTTCCCGTCACCTGCACGGGTGCGACCCCGTCGGCTCCGATCACCGTCAGGCCGTCACCGGTGGCGTCCGCGCTGTTCAGATAGGTGCCGGCCGGAACCGAAGCGTCGACATGGACACCGAAGGACAACGTCGCCGAAGCGCCGGATGCGATGGGAACCGAGCCCGTCCACGTCACGGTCTGGCCGTTCACCGTCGGTTCGCTCGTCAGTGCACCGGTCGTGGTGTCGGGGAGGTAGGTGAATCCCGCAGGGAGGTCGTCGCTGATCGAGGTCAACGTGGCGGCGGCGCCGGGGTTGTCGATCTTGATCGTGTACACCACGTCGCCACCTGCCTGTACGGATCCTGGTGTGACGGTCTTGCTCACCCGAAGCGGCTGCGCCCCGGTGGGTGAGAATGCCGTGAGGCTGTTCACGGTCGTGGAACCCGAGGCCGGGATGGTGACACCCCAGCTCAATGCGATTCCGTTGTCGTGCTGCGAGTTGTCACAAACACAGGTGTTCGGCAGTGCGTTGCCCGTCCCCACAGCAGCCCAGACATTGTCGTAGTAGCCCTCGATGTAGTGGCTTCCACCGGTGAGTGGGACGAATTGTTCGATCCGATTCGGGTTGTCCGAACCCGGAATCGCCTTGCAAGTCGGTGCGCCGTTGACGACTGCGCCGATCCCGTTGTCGGAATCCTGGAGATAGCAGTCGCCCGCCCGGTAGAGAATCGCGTTCTTCGCCGCGCCGCTGTTGGCCAAGGTGACCTGGGTTCGGTAGGTCTCCTGGCCGTTCTGGTAGATGTCCTTCTGCGTCAAGGTGACGCCCGTCGACCCGAGGGACACGACGGTCGTCACCACGTACGGGTTGGCCGACGTGCCGGATCCTGTCGGGCCGCTCTGGCTCACGGCGGTGAACGGGGTGTAGCCGGTGACGTTCGTTGCGGCGCTTCCGGCAGGAATGTACGAGGGACCGTAGAGAACCCCGCCGAGTGAGACGAGGGTGCCGCAGGCGGTCTCGCCGTACCACTCTCCCGAGTCGTCTCCGGTGTGGTTCACCGCACAGTTGAGGTCGCTCGAGATCTTGATGCTCGTGAGCGGACCGGTACTGGTGATCGACGCGTCGGCGGCGGCCGGTGACGCGTTCGTGAGGAGCAAGGCCACCAGCGCCGTGGCCGCGACTGCCGCTCCCGCCATCCTGTGGTTCGCCGACCTGATCCTTCGAACGATCATGGCGCGAACCTCCCGGTTGACTGTGGAAATGCAGAAATGCCTCAGCGAGGGTCGCGCCGGGTTGGGGTGGTGTCAACCGGTTGCTCTCACGGCGGTGGTGTGCTCACGCACAGTGACTATTTCGGTTGGTGGGTGGCAGGCGGTGTCATCCATATCGACAATGGACTCATGAATACATTCGCCTTAGGACGGCGACATCCACGAGCCGCATTCCGTGACCACCTGGACGCGGGTCGCCAGGTTGCGGATCTACTGAGTCCCGACTGGAAGACCGGAACCGTTGTGTTCGCTCTCGTCCGAGGTGGGGTACCGGTCGCGGCGGAGGTGGCTCACCGCTTCGCCGCGCCCCTGGACGTCCTCGTCGCCCGCAAGGTGGGCGTCCCGGGCCAGCCCGAACTGGGGATGGGGGCCGTCGCCGAAGGCGGCGTGGTGATCGCCCGTGCCGGGACTCTGCAGCGATTCGGCGTCGACCACCGACGCTTCGCAGCGATCGCACGGGACCGCACGGCCGAGGTGGAACGAATGGTGAACCTGTTCAGGGGCGAACGCGAGATGCTCCCGGTCGGAGAAGTCGACGTCCTGCTCGTCGACGACGGTCTCGCCACAGGAGTCACGGCCGAAGCGGCGATCGAGTCCCTGCGACGGCGCGGAGCGCGTTCTGTGACCCTCGCCGTTCCGGTCGGTGCGGCCGACACCGTCGAACACCTGGCCAGACTTGCTGACGACGTCCGATGCGTCCTCGTGCCGCAGAGCTTGTCCTCGGTCGGTCAGTGGTACGAACGCTTCGACCAGGTGAGCGACGAACAGGTCATCTCGATCCTCGAAACCCGACGCGATCTCTGAATGACCAACCAGGGAGTTCGCGCTGGAAGCAGGCTGAGCAGGCGGTTGGTACGTTGCCGGCGATGGTGAGCGCGGGAGCTTCGACGGGTGGCCTTGCCGGGCCGTTGCGCCTGATCCCCCGGATCATCATCACCGTTCGGGGTGGGATGCACCTGCGTGCTGCGGCGTACCAGTTCGACAATCGGAGGCAGTACAGGTGGCTGGCGCTCGGCGCGGCCGGCCTACTGACCGACTTCGTTCTCGCCAGACGACTGGCGGAGGGGCGTGACCCCGACCACCTGCGCTGGGCCGCAGTGGATGCCCTGGACACCGCGGCGTGGGCAACGGCGAGCAGGCGGGGCCACGAGATCCAGGACCTGGTCGTGGGCAACGGCTGGACGCACGCCGCCGTACATGCATTCCTGTCGACCACCGGCCGGCAGGCCCGGCCGATTCCACCCGGCGCGACGAACTTCCCACCTGTCAGCGCACGAGACGCATGTCGGACCGTCGTCGAATGGACTGCCAGCGGGTTCGGCCCGCTGCTCGGCGCAGCGGTCGTCCACCGGGCACGCGGGCTGCGCACCGAGGCCTCGCTGGCCATGTGGCCGGTCGTGGGTGTCGTATCGGGCGCGCTTTTCGGGAGGGTCCGGGCCGGACAGCATCGTCGAGCGGGTCAGATCTGGGAGAGGCGGTCAGCCAGAGGACGGTTCCTGACCGGGCGTTCCGTGCAGTTCGAGGTGGCAACAGGGGTAGAGGAACTGCACGACCTTCCCCGCCTGCTCGCGATCATCGGGGAGCACCACGAACCATGCCGGCGTGCATCCCTCGATGCGCGTGACCGTCCACGTTCTCTGGCGTCGGACCCTTCGCTGGGCGCTCCTCTGGGACGGGTCCTGCCCTACCACGACGTCGAACCGGTCGAGGCAAGGATGCTCTGGCTCACCCCCGACCAGGCCGATCAGCTCCGCAAGGCGGTGGAGGCAGCGGAGGAGTCGGATCGGGCACCCGTCGACGGAGAGGATGCTCCACTGCGGCTGCTGCGCAACAGCGGCACTTCGCTTCGTTTCGAGTACCTCGGTCGCGAGTTCGACCTGGACTCGATCCCCGAACTGAAGGACCTCATGTTCGACCCGGTCGCTGCAGGTCTCGTCGGCGCGGCGGTGGTGAAGTTCCTCTCGGTGCGGCTGACCGGCATGCCGAAGGCGGCCGGCGTTGGCGCCGCGCTCCTCGAACTACTGGTCGGCATCACGCTCGTCCGTTCGGAGATCACCGGTCGACGACACGTCACCGCGGTCGTCTACCTGTCCATGGCTTCCTGTCTGATCTGGACCGGGGCCGTCCGTTTCGGTCACCCGATCGAGGTCCATGCCGACGGGACACCGTTGTTCGCGGCCTCGGGCGGGATGTCGGTTCTCGGTCCGATCGGGCACTACTGGGACGAGATCCCCGTTCTGGGGCCGGTCGCCGCAGCGGTCGCGTTGGCTGCATGGGCGGAGGCCATGCGCTCCCGGGAGCAGCGCCCGGCGCCCCTGACGGCCGTCGCCGAACTCGTGGTCGTCCTCCAGTACTTCGTGGCGACCTTCCGGCTCGCCGGTTCCAGCGACGGGGAACGCGCCCTGCTCGAATCCCGGCTCCGTGCCGCCCACGAGGCTGAGATGGTCGAGATCGAACGGAAGGTGCGCAACGGCGAACTGGAGCGATACCGCGGGTTGCTCGCGCTCGCACGGGAAGGTCTCGCCGAAGCCTCGCGGTCACTGTCACGAACCGACGTCGAACGCCTGGCGGCGAACCTCGACTCGATCGAGAGATGGATGGACGCGGAGGAACCGCCGGAAGCGGTCGGAGCTGTCCGATGAGCGAGAACCGGGTGCTGCTGGTCGAGGACAACACCGAAGCGGTACCGGTGCTCCAACGGACGATTCAACGGGCACTACCCGGAGCGTCGATCACGTGCTGCAACCACAACCGTGCCGTCGAGGACCCCGGAATCCTCGCGGCGAAATGGGACATCGTGCTGCTCGACGCTCTGGCCCCCCTGCGCGACCAGTACCGGGATCCGTCGCTACCTCGTAGGTCCCTGCTCGCATCGGTCGACGTTGCGAAGCAGTTCGATCGACTCGGTGACCGTTGCCCCACCGTGATCGCCTACTCGGCGACGATGCACGAGCCACGGATCAACATCCCTTTGTGGGAGCTCCGGGCAACCATCGTCAGCCGCCACCAGTTCGCCGAGATCCAGGACGACCTGAGAGGGATCATCGAAGGACGCAGGCCGGGCGTCCCCGCACCGGACGCGGACGACTACGGCGACCTCGGCATTGGGCCAGACGCACGCGTGGTCGAGGCCCTGGAACTCGCGGAGAGCCGGGAAGACGTGTGGAACTGGATCGCCGAGGACGGTCCGCACGGCGACACGCAGCGGAGCTGGGTGCTGAGCAGGATCCAACCGGTCCTCGGCTCCGGTTGTCCACGGTCGACGCGGCACATCATCGGCCTGCTCAGAAGCGTCACCGGCCTCGACCCGCGTCGCTGAGGATCCAACCGACCTGCCCACCTCCCGAAATCGGTCCGAAACGGGAGACGGGCTTGGTGCTCGGCGGGGTAGATCCCATGATGGGGACGCTTCAAGGAACGGGCCGACCCCCCCTGGCCCGTCACCTGTGGCGGGGGTTCCGGCCCGGGCACCAGCAACGGTTCCCGGGCCGGAGCGCGCACCGAAAAAAATCTGACGTCGAGCGTCATAACGACCACGAAACGCGGTCTCATCCGTGGCCGACTGATCCGTGGCCACCGAGACGCATAGGTCGGAAGCGATGATCGAACTGAAGCAGCACAGCAGCAACTGGTCGTTGAACCGGTGGATCGACTGTGACAATCGGTCCGGAGTCGACCCTCGCTCGCGGTACGTCGACCACTTCTGGATCCCTGCCCTCGGGCCGACAGCCGTCTGCCTCGCCCGTGCCCTGATGCGAATGGTCGCTCGCGAAGGCAAGGAGGTCGTCGTGAGGGGTGAGGACCTCGAGGCCCTGTTGGGGCTTCGGGGATCGGACGCGAGCGACGTGTTGAGCGGAGCACTCGACCTGCTCGTCGAACACGGCATCGTTCACCTGGATCTCGGCGGACCGGCCGACGTCCCCAAGCCGAGCGACACCGACGGCGTGACCGTCCTGGTGCGGTCGAGCTTCCCGTACCTGACCGATGAAGCGGTCGAGCGGCTGCCGGGAGACCTGGCGATCGCCCACCGGGCACCGCACTCGCTGCGCGCGGCGGCGACGCTCGACGCACCCATGGACCGCTCACGTGACCTCGGACCGCATCTTCGGGTCCTCAGCATCGCCGCCACGATCGACGAGATCATCGTGAACCCGTCGCTCGACCCGGGCCAACTCGCCTTCCGCTGGCAGCACGTGGTTCGCCTGGCCGAGGAAGCACGAGACGACGCAGTGCTCGACTGGGCACCGACCGATCTCGAGTCGACCCTCGCCGAATGCCACCTCGCGGCCCAGGCGGTGAACGAGGAGCTGTGGTCCGCCCAGTGCGCCATCGCCACCCGGCGCAGCATCTCCGACCACCAGCGTTCGGCGCTGGCCGAGTCCGCTGCCGGCCTCGTCGACTGGTTGGTGTCCGAGTACCCGCAGGACCCGTCTCTCGACGGTGACTTCTGACGAATCGACCGATCCATTCGCGGTGCGTAGTTCAGCCGGTCGCGTTCTAGTGTCGATGCGTGATCGGCTGCGACGGAAGGCGACGGGTGGAACGCTCGGGTTCCAACGTGACCTTCGGGACGCTCCGCGTCGCCCTTCTCGTCGTGGCGCTGCTCGGCGGACTGGTCGGTTGCGGATCCTCGGGGTCGGACTCCTCGCCTCTCGAACCTCCGACCACGTCCATCCCGGCCAACGCGTCGGAAGCCCGATTTCCCGCTGATCGAATCGTCTGGCAGGCCCGGACGACCGGCGGGCTCGTTCCCCAGGTGGCTTGGGCATCCCAGCGTCCTTCGCTCACCATCTACGGCGACGGCCGTTACTTCGCCACGTCCCCAGGCCTGGACCGCCGATACGACCAGCCGATCCAGATGAGGACCGGGACCGTGAGCAGGGACGACCTCGCCGTGTTCGTGGCCGGCGCGGAGGCGTCGGGGCTGTTCGAACGGGGCGTCGAGTTCGGCAAGCCGGCAGTGGCGGACATGCCCTTCACCACGATCCGTCTCCACGGGAACGGCCCCGAACTGAAGATCTCGGCGTACGCGCTCGGCGGACGGTTCGACGTCGACCTGTCGGACGAGGAAGTCCTCGAACGTGAGACGTTGAGGCGTCTGCTCGCGACCGCTGAAGGACTCGTCGCGAATCCGAAGCCCTGGACGCCGAGCAGGATCAGGGTCCTGCGGTTGCCCGACGACGCCACGTTCGATCCGAAGCCAGGTGCGGACCCAGAGGCCGAGTCCGTCGAGTGGCCGGGTCCGCCACTCGACGAGATCGACGAACCCGCTCCGGTCGGTCACGGATCCACGGACGTTCTCGGTTGTACCGAGGTGACCGGCTCCGAGGCGGCGTCGCTGTTCTCCGCCGCGGTCGAGAACCCGCTGCCACGTTGGAACGTCGACGGAACAGACCGGACGATCGTCGTCGTGGCGCTGTTACCGGACGAGGCGGCCTGCGGCAAAGCCTGAACGGCTCAACGGGCGGTGGGGTTCGCGGTGAGCAGTTGCTCGAACCAGCGGCCGCTGTCCTTGACCGTTCGCTGCTGCGTGTCGAAGTCGACTCGTACGAGACCGAAGCGGGGGACGTAGCCCTCGGCCCACTCGAAGTTGTCCATCAACGACCAGCAGAAGTACCCGTCCACTCCGATCCCGTCGGACTGAGCCCGGAGAACCTGTTCGAGGTGGCGACGGTAGAAATCGATCCGACGCGGATCGTGAACCTGGCCGTCTTCGATCCGGTCCGGGACGGCGACTCCGTTCTCGGTCACGAACAGGCGGAGGTCCGGGTCATACGCATGCACCTTGGCGAGAGCGTCGTAAAGGCCTTCCGGTTGGACCTCCCAACCCATCGCGGTGATGTCGTAGGACCGGTGGTCGCGTCGCGGCCACGGCACCCCTCGAAGCAACGGGATCGGAACGGCATGCACCGGGAGGCGCTGGTAGTACTGGACGCCCACGAAATCCCAGTCGACGCGGATCGCCGAGTCGTCGCCGGGACGGACCCAGCGGTCCACCCCGCGCAGCAGGGGAGCGTCGTCGACGGGGTAGCCGAGACCGAGGTTCGGCTCGATGTACACGCGGTTAGCGAAGGCGTCGATCGAGGCGGCGGCCCGCAGATGGCGCTCCGAGGTCCCCGACGGGACCATCGGGGTGATGATGTGAGTGGTCCCGACCTGGAGATCGGACGACCTCGCGCGGAGAGCGGCCGCACCCGCCGCCTGGCTCAGGTTCGTGTGGTGCGTGGCACCGAGGAACTTGCGCAGGCTCCGCACACCCGGCGCGTGGACCCCTGAGAGGTAACCGCCGAGCAGGAACGAGCACGGCTCGTTGAAAACCATCCAGTGCTCCACCCGGTCCGCCAACGCCGCGGCCACCACGTCCACGTACTCGCCGAACCAGCCGACCACGTCACGGTTCGCCCACCCACCGCGCTGCTGGAGGACCTCCGGTAGATCCCAGTGGTAGAGGGTCACCCACGGTTCGACGTCGGCGGCCAGACACTCGTCGACGACCCGGCGGTAGAAGTCGAGACCCTTCTGGTTGACCCGGCCGGTTCCCTCCGGAAGCACCCGTGGCCAGGAGATCGAGAAGCGTTGCGCACCGAAGCCGAGGTCCGCCACGAGCCGGGTGTCCTCGGAGTAGCGGTGGTAGAAGTCGCACGCCACCGTCCCGTCGCTGCGGTCACGGATCTTGCCCCGGCGCCGGGTGAACGTGTCCCAGATCGACTCGCCCTTGCCGTCCTCGTTCCAGGCGCCCTCGACCTGGTAGCTGGCGTGAGCCACCCCCCACGTGAAGTCGTCGCCGAACTGTTCGCGTGAAAGGACCATCCGCCGAGTCTTGCCGGTGGACGGAGGGTCAGTTGCCGGCCAGGCGTGTCAGGAAGTCCGCCGCGATCGGTCCGGCGACGGCGCCACCGCCACCTCCTCCTTCGACGACCACTGCGAACGCGATGTCACCCTGGAAACCCGTGATCCAGGCGTGGGTCTCCGGTGGGCTCGCCGTCCCGAACTCGGCCGTGCCGGTCTTGGCGTGCACCGGATCCCCGGGGACTCCGGCCAGAGCGGTCCCGGTTCCGTCGGTGACGACCGCACGCATCAGATCTCGCATGACAGCGATCCGATCGGCCGGCAACGTCTCGCCCAGCTTCGTGTCCTTCGCGTTCGGGTCGACGACCAGCCGCGGCTGCACCGACGTGCCGCCGGCGATCGACGCGCTCATCGCGGCGACGTTCGCGACGGTGCCCTCCACCCGGCCCTGGCCGATCATCTGGGCGGCGTGTTCGGTCGTGTCCCCGTCGACGGGAACGGAAGCGGCGAACATCGGCGCACCCAGATCGAGCGGCCGGTACCCGAGGGTCTTGGCGGCGTCCGCGAGTTGTTGGGCGTCGATTCGCCCCGACAGGCCGACGAAGGCCGTGTTGCACGACTTCGCGAAGTCGGTGCGGAACGGAACGGGACCCAGAGCCATGCCGCCCGCGTTCTTGAAGGTCTTGCCGACGGTCGCGGTGACCGGGCAGTCGACGACATCGTCGGGCTGCAGGCCCTGGCCGAGCAACGCCCAGGTCGATGCGATCTTGAACACGGAACCCGGTGCGTAACGGCCGAGGAAGGCCCGGTCGTAGGCGGCCGAACCGGCCGGCCCGTTCGCCACGGCGACGACGTCGCCGGTGCTGACCCGGATCGCGACGAGGGCGGAGGGCTTGACGGTGGCGGCCACGGCCCCTTCCGCCGCGATCTGGATTCGCGGATCGAGCGTGACCGTCACGTCCCTGCCGTTGGTTCCGGGGAAGGTCTTCAGGGTCCGCTGGATGCCATCGGGGGAACCGGCCACCACGGACATCCCCGGTGTGCCCACGAGCGCTTCGTTCTGTGAGAGCTCGATGCCGCTGAGACCCGTCTCCTCACCGACTCGGATCCTGCCGTCGGAGGCCTTCGCGATCTCCTCGGTCGCCGGGCCGGTCGAACCGAGCACACCCTTGGCGAAACCATCGGGAACCGCCGCCTCGGCTTCTTCGCTGCGGAACACCGTTCCGGGCAACGGTCGGATCTGGTCGCGGACCTGCTCGTAGGCGCCTCGTTCCATCTTGGTGACCTCGACGAAGTCGTCGGGTCCGGCCGCAGCGAGTTTCGCGTTCAGGCCGGTGAGGTCGACGCCGGTCAACTCGGCGACCTTCGTGGCCGTGGCGGCAAGGTCCGGTGCCCGGGACTTGCGGATGCCGACGACGACGGGTCCAGGAGCCGACACGAGCACGCTGCCGTCGAGGGCGAGGATCCGACCCCGGGACCCGGTCGTACGAACCGTCTTCAGGATCTCCCCGTCGGCGAGGTCCGGGTGGACGACCTTCGGGGTCCAGGCGACCAACCATTCGTCGGCTCGGCGGTTGAGGCGGAACGAGGTCTGATACGACCACCGCTGAGTCGGCCCGAGCGCCCAGGTGACCGTCGCCCGGGCCACCGCACGGTCTCCGGCACCGGCGCTCACCTCGACCTTCGACACGGACACCTTCGGGTTCGGTTCGCTGGCTTGCAGGCCCGACGTGATGACAGCGGTCGCGCCCTGGACGTCGACGGTGCCCGGCACGTACCGGACGCCGTCGAGGTTTCCCTTCTCCCAGGCACTGGCGAAGGCGTTCGCCGCCTCGGTGGCCGGGTCCTCTGCGACGGTTCGGGGCTCCGACGACGACGAATCGTCGCGGAACGGTCCGAACCAGAAGACGGCCGCACCGACTCCCGCCACCACGACGATCGCCAGGACGGCGATCAATACACGCTTCGCGCTCACTGCTTCCTTCCACCTGCGGAGACCCGGACGAACCTAGATGGGGTATCGGTGTCAAGACTGCGACCCTCGTTGCACATGACGCGCGATCGGGTTTCGAATCGAATGAGCGGCACCGGTCGCGCGACTCCCGGGCACTGGCGGAGCAGACCGGACCGATGTCGCCTACCTTCGCCGCAGTCCGCCGGGTCACCGGACCCGACCCGACCCGAGGAGCCCGCCGTGCCCCGCCTGAGCCAGGTGTCCCGAGCCGATGCAGAGCCAGGGATCGTCACCACGATGTACGACTTCATCTTCGGTGACCGTGACCCCGTCGCAGAGCCAGGCCTGCACAACGGGACGCCGGGCAACTGGTGGACCGTCGTCGCCCAGTCTCCGGAATTGATGGCCCACTGCGTGAGCGGGTTCCAGTTCTACCGAGGGAACCGGGACCTGCCGGTCGTCCTGCGTGAGCTCGCCCAGCTTCGGGTCGGTTGGGCCCGGGAGAGCCGGTTCGTTTTCTCCCAGCACACGAAGGCCTGCCGTGACAACGGAGTGTCGGAGGACAAGATCCAGGCGATCAAGGCTTGGCAGACCAGCGACGTCTACACGCCCGCCGAGCGCGCTGTGCTGGCCTGGGTCGACGCGCTCGTCCTCCAGGGCGGTCGCGCCTCGGACGAAACCTTCGAAGCGCTGCGTGAGCACTTGTCGGAACTGGCGGTTCTCGAACTGACCTACATCGCCTGCTGGTACGACCTACACGCCGTCATGTCCAAGGCGCTGCGCCTCGAACTGGACGACGTGGACGACAGGATCACCGAACTGACCGGACCGGGCATCACGTCGAGCCTGAGGCCACCGCAGAGCGAGTAGGACCGCCGACCGAGCAACGACGGATCACCAACGGCGGAGGCGGGCCGTGGCCGACGGGTCGTACAGGCAGATCACGTCGGTCAGGTAGCCGAGATCAAGAGCTGCACGGAGCATCGCCGCACCGGAACCGGCTTCGGGCAGGTGCGAAGTGATGACCACGTACGGGGCCGGGGCCTCGACCGCGCGCAGCAGCGCACCGTTCGCGATCGCCTTCTTCAACGTGTCCGTGCGGCGAAGGCCGGGACGGTTTCCCTGGACGCTCCCCTTGTACTCGAACCAGACGACACGACCGTTGGGGCTCGTCGCCTGTTGGTCGATCTCCACCCCCACCTCGGCGAGTACCCGCCGCCCATCCAGGTCGAAGCCCATGTGTCCGAGAAGCGTGTCGCACTGCTCCGCGAACTGGCGTCCCTGGATGCCCGCCGAAGCCTGGAAGGAACGAACGGGCCGGTGGTCGCCTTCGGCACCGGTCTCCGTCCCGTGCATTTCCTCCTCGCCCGTCGTTGCCTCCAGCTCGCTGCCTGTGCCCGAAGGTGAGTCCGCCAGGGTGAGCGGAAGCTGGTGGGGGTCGCTCATCGACGGCGATCGTACCGACGCCGCCGGAGTCGATCGCGGGAGGATCCTGCGGAGCGATGACCGGAAGGTGTCGGTCGGCCGGTACGGTCATCGCCCATGCGCTCACGAAGCCACCGCGCAGCCCGCCCGTGGACCATCGCCGTACTCGTCACCGTTATCGCACTCGCCTTGGGAGCCGCGTCCTGCAGCAGTGACGACTCCGGTGGGTCGACCGCTGACAAGCAGGAGCTGACCCCCGCCGATCAGACGACGACGGTGACCGGCCCACCTTCCTCCACAGCCGTGCCCGTCGAACCGGGTACGGCTGAGCAGTACACGAAGGCTCTGCTGTCGAGCCTCACCTCGGACCCGGACAACACCGGGTTGATGAACGCGACAGAGGCCGCGTGCGTCGCCCCGAAGTGGGTCGACTCGATCACCCCGGAACGCTTCGGCAAGGCAGGCATCGCACCGGAGGACCTGAAGACCCAGAAGTCCATGTCTGTCGTCAACAAGGTCGGTCTGAGCGTGAAGGAGGCCAAGGCGCTCGTCGAGAAGATGAAGGGTTGCGGGATCGACGTGCGGGAACGCTGGCTTGCCACGACGAACACCAGGGGTCAGGTGGTCGACACCAAGGTCCGGTCCTGTCTCGAGAAGAAGCTGACGACCGATCTGGTCGACACCATGGCAGCCGTCGGGCTCAGCGGAAACACGTCCGATCCGACGGCGCGGCAGAGCAGCGGGGAGTTCCTCGCAGTTCTCCAGGAATGTGGGGTCTACCCGGCGGGTCAGTGAGACCCGGCTCAGGACCGACCGAAGTGAGCCGCGACGTTCGCCACGGACTTCGCGACGTTGTTGCGGTGTCTCGCAGGGAACCCGACCATGCGCAGCGCCGGTGGGAACCTCGCTGTCGAGAGATCGAAGGTCTCCGTCACGCGGCTCCTGTTCCCGTCGAGCGGTTCGACCGTCCAACGCCAACGGTGCCCGTTGAAGTGCGCCCAGGCGATGCGCCGATCCTGTTCGAACTCCTTGACGGTCGACGTGATGCGGTACGGCACCCCCAGCTTCATGTTCATGCCGAACTTGTCGCCGGCTCCGAGCAGTTCGGGCCCGAAGCGGTTGTCCCTGACCGTGTGGTCGCCGCTGATGGCCGAGTGGTTCGCCGGACGGCGGATGTAGTCGAACACGTCGCCGGGTGCGGCATCGACTTCGATCGACGCCGAGATCGAGTTGCTGTCGGAAGTGACGGTCACGCCTTGGGGGAGTTGATCGTTGGCCATGCGCCGACGCTACCGCCGACGCATTCGGTACATACTCGTCAGGCCGAAAACGCGGCGCGCAGCATCCTCAGAGGTCCCAAATGATCGACATCTCAACCCTCCGCCGGAAGATCGGTGCCCCGATCGACAGGGCGATAGTCGAAGCCCAGGCGGCCGCTGCGCTGGCGGGTGCAGGGGCGATCGGGTGGAAGGAACCCCGATCGATCCTCAAGACCCTCCAGGCCATGAACAAGTTCGGTGCCGTCGGCGGCGGCATCGTGAACGCTGCTCTGCGTCACGGAGACCGCATCGGTGTCATCGACGACCGCGGCACCCTGACGTTCCGGGACCTCGACGAGCGGTCCAACGCGCTCGCCGCGGCGTTGGCCGATCGCGGTGTCCGCGAGGGAGCGACGATCGGTCTGCTGGCGAGGAACCACCGTGGGCTGCTCGACGCGAGCTTCGCCGCAGCGAAAGGCGGCCTGCGGCTCCTGTACCTGAACACGGACTTCGCCGGACCGCAGGCGAGCGACGTCTGCGAACGCGAAGGTGTGGACCTGCTGATCGTCGACGAGGAGTTCCTGCCGGTCGTCGACGGTATCGAGGTGGCGCACGGGACATTCGTCGCCTGGACCGACACGGACCCGGTCGACGACCGCGTAGGTGGCCGGGAGACGCTGGAGTCCCTGATCGCCTCCGGCGACCGAGGCGAGCGCCCGGCACCGGCACGTCACGGCGCGGTCGTGATCCTGACCAGCGGCACCACCGGGCTACCCAAAGGTGCTCCCCGTTCCCAACCCAAGTCCCTTGCCGGGCCCGGAGCCGTCGTCTCGAAGATCCCGTTCCACGACGGCGGCCGGGTCTACGTGGGGCCACCGCTGTTCCACGCCTGGGGTCTGCTCACGGCGATGCTCGCCATCTCGACCGGATCGACCCTGATCCTGACCCGCCGATTCGACGCGACCAGGGCGTTGGATCTCATGGAGGAGCACCGGGCGACGGGTCTCGTCGTCGTGCCCGTGATGTTGAGCCGGATGCTCGCACTCGACGACTCCGGCCCGGCTTCGCGTCGTCTCGGACAACTGCGGTTCATTGCGTCGAGCGGTGCCCAACTGGAGTCGTCGTTGGCGATCGCCACGATGGACGCCTTCGGGGACGTCCTCTACAACTTCTACGGCTCCACCGAGGTGGCCTGCGCGGCGATCGCGACGCCCGAGGACCTGAGGGCGAACCCGTCGTCGGTCGGCAAGCCGCCGATCGGCTCGACCGTGCGCCTCTACGACGACGCCGGCCGCGAGGTGCCCGCCGGTGCGACCGGACGGATATTCGTGGGCAACTCGCTCAGCTTCGAGGGCTACACCGGCGGCGGCGACAAGGACCGCATCGGCAACCTCGTGTCCACGGGGGACGTCGGCCACTGGGACTCGGGTGGCCGCCTCGTCATCGACGGCCGTGACGACGACATGATCGTCTCCGGTGGCGAGAACGTCTTCCCCGCCGAGGTCGAGGATCTGCTCGCCGGCCACGAAGCGGTGATGGAGGTCGCGGTGATCGGCGTG
This sequence comes from Acidimicrobiales bacterium, assembly GCA_020439555.1. Lineage (GTDB taxonomy): Bacteria > Actinomycetota > Acidimicrobiia > Acidimicrobiales > Iamiaceae > Aquihabitans. The sequence continues at coordinate 18,563 of JAGQSN010000020.1, forward strand.
AAGGACAAGGAACTCGGCCAGCGGCTCCGCGCCTTCATCGTCGTGCGCGCCGGAATGACCCTCACCGAACAGGGGGTGCGCGACTACGTGAAGGCCAACCTGGCCCGCTACAAGGTGCCGAAGACCGTCGTGTTCCTCGACGAACTTCCCCGCAACCCCACCGGCAAAGTCCTCAAGCGGGTCCTCCGCGACTGGGACTGACCGCCCAGCGGCCTACCAGTACTCCTCGTAGTGGACGTTGCCGCGCTGCTTGCGGTGATCGAGCGTGAAGCCCCGCTCCACGAGCAGTTGCACGACGCCCTCGACCTCCGGGTAGGTGAGGGTTCCGTCCTCGCCCTCCTCCGGTAGGCCGATCATCGACGGGTTGCCGCACAGGAAAACGTGCGTGCGCGCCGGGTCCAGCTCGATGCCGTACTCGGCGGCGAACACGTCGTCTCGTACGAGGTCCTGGATGTAGCGCTTCGGCACGTCCGGCTCACGAGTCGGTTGGGGCATGTAGTGGTAGTTCGGGTACCGCTTCTCCAGCTCCCGGTGCTGGTCCAGGTAACCGAGGTCCGCCCACTGGCGCACCGACACCGCGGAGACGATCGGGCCGTGGTGGCCCTTGCGGAGCAGTTCCGTAACCATCGCGTTCTGCGGGGCCTCGCCGGTGCCGGTCGAGAAGAACAGGACCGTGTCGGCCGGGTTCGTTACCGGACCGAGCGTGTAGCGGCCGGCGACCTTCGGGCCGAGGTAGATGCGGTCACCCGGCTTCTTCGTGGCGAGACGCGGCGTGAGACCCGGGACGTTGTCTGGCGTCGGCGGCACCAACACGATGTAGAACTCGAGCTCGTCGGACTCGGCGTCGTTCGCCAGGTAGCCGTGCTCGTCGAAGATCCGGCACGAGATCGAGTAGGACCGCCGGACCAGCTTGTCCCAGCGGTCGTCGATGTTCGGCTCCATCGCGTCGTCGACGCGCTCCTCCCAGTAGCCGAGGCCGAGCGACGCGTACTGGCCGGGCAGGTGCGAAACCGAGCCGTGGTCGGGCTTCACCCGTAGCACCCACAGGTCCGAGTGGGTCGGCTCGAAGTGGGTGATCGTCGCGTTGTAGTGCTCGGCCCGCAGCTCCTCGACGACTCCGGGCACGCCGCGGCGGTCCACGCCTTCGGGCTTCGGCGCGGGGATCGCCGCGTCCGGGAACAGCGTCGAGACCAGGGCGCGGCCGATGTTCGCCCCGTTCGCGCTCGGAGCGCCCTCGGGTGTCTCGTCCTCGTCGCCGAGGAACCAGACACGGCCGCTCGCCAGAGCGGCCTCGGTCGCGCCGACCGTCTCGGGAACGACGGCGCGGCGGCCCGACGAGAACACGACGTGGTCGAACTGGAGGTCGGGGGTGCGGCGGTCGTTGAAGTACGCCATCGGGAACCCGTCGACCTCGGCGATCTGCTCGGGCATCGACCGATACAGGAGCGTCGCCCGGCGATCCCGTTCGAGACCGTTGAGCAGCTGGGCACCGACGGGGGAGAGGCGACGTGGGTTCATGCCGCCGGCGGCGAGCACGACACCCGCCCCGAGGTCGGCCAGGCGCACCGTCAGTTCGACCGCGTGGTCGGTGTGGCCGACGACGAGGACGTCCACGTCGTTGGCGGGGTCGGGAAGTTCGTCGACGTGGACCCTCGGGCTCGCCACCGTCGAGATCGTGGGCTTCCACGACGTGTCACTGGTCCGCAGCGCCACGAGGACCGCACGGCTCCGGTAGGTCTGCCGGGACGTCGTGACGACGAGGACGTCACCGTCGAGGTCGACGGCCGTGACGGTCTCGCCGTAGCTGACGTCCAGGCCGTGCTCGCCCGCCACACCCGGCAGGGCGAGCGTCGACCCGCGTTCCAGCACGGCGACTCGTTCGAGGCCGCTCTGGCGGGCGAACACCGCCGCAGAGAGCCCGCCGGCGTTGCCTCCGACGACGACGAGGTCGTGTGACGCGCTCACGACGGCATCACCTCCCGGGCCGGTACTGCCCCTTGGAGAGGCGAACGGACGGGGAGCTGGGGGAGGCGTCGACGCTGGCGCATGGCCCCGCACGCTAACGGGAGCCGCCCACCCAGTTCTCAACCGCCGGTGTCCGTGACCGGCGCTACCGGCTCAGTCGAGCAGCGACGCGGCGACCACCGCACCCAACTCCCAGCAGGCTTCCCGGTCGTGCGAGGTGATCTCGCCGGTGCAAAGGACGGGCTCCGAGACGGCCTTCCAGCCGAGGCCGGTCACGATCTTGCGAGCTGCGGTCACCGCACCGTCCACGTCGTCGTTGCCGTGCACGTAGAGACCCCACGGCCGACCGATCGTCGAGGTCAGGCACGGGTAGTAGATCGTGTCGAAGAAGTGCTTCAACGCTCCCGACATGTAGCCGAGGTTCGCCGGGGTCCCGACGATGTAGCCATCGGCCTCGAGCACGTCGGTCACCGTCGCCCCGAGCGCCGGGCGATGCTGCACCTCGACCTCGGCCAGTTCGGCTTGACCGGCACCGTCCAGAACGCATCGCAGCATCGTGTCGAGCGTCGGCGACGGCGTGTGGTGCACCACCAGTAACCGGGGCATGCCGGGACCCTAGGACGCGAGGGTCGAACGGTTACGCCTCGCCTGGATGGTTTCGACTTCGCTGCGATCCGCACAACCATCGGTGGCGTTACTGCGAGTGAAGATCGTAGGAGCGCCGTGTAGGGGAGGAGTGTAGAGCACGGT
>JAGQSN010000021.1 GCA_020439555.1 Acidimicrobiales bacterium
AGGAGGAGGCGGAGACCGTCGAGACGGGGGCCCGAGGAGCGGCGCTCGGCGGCTACACGGCGATCGTCGCCATGCCCAACACGACCCCGGCGATCGACTCTGCTGCTGTGGTCCGCGAAGTGCTGGCGCTGGGCCACGACGCGATCTGCGACGTGTACAGCGCCGGTGCGATCACCGTCGGCCGTGCGGGGGAACAGCTGGCTCCGATGGCCGAGATGGCCGCCCTGGGCGTGCGCATGTTCACCGACGACGGTGCCGGGGTGCAGGACAACAGGTTGATGCGCAGGGCGATGGAGTACGCGGCCGGCCTGGGAGTCACGCTCGCCCAGCACTGCGAGGACGACGCGCTCTGCGGCGGCGGGCACATGCACGAGGGGGAGTGGTCCTCCCGTCTCGGGATCGCCGGTCAGCCCGCCGAGGCCGAGGAGTTGATGGTCATGCGTGACATCGCCCTCGCCCGGCTTACCGGATGTCGGATCCACTTCCAGCACCTCTCGACCGCTCGTTCGGTGGCGATGGTCCGCGCCGCAAATGCGGACGGCCTTCCCGTCACGGCCGAGGCGACACCGCATCACTTCACACTCACCCACGCCGAGTGCCGAACGTATGACCCGGTGTTCAAGGTCAACCCCCCGCTGCGCACCGAGGCTGACGTCGCCGCTGTCAAGGAAGGACTTCGCGACGGCACGATCGCCGCGATCGCGACAGATCACGCGCCGCACGCTCCGGAGACGAAGGAGTTGCCCTTCGACCAGGCCCCTCCCGGGATGCTCGGACTGGAGACTGCATTGGCGCTGGCGATGTCCGAACTGGACCTGCCGATCGAGGACGTCATCGCCTTGCTGTCCTGGCAACCGGCGCGGATCGCCGGCGTCTCGGACCGGCACGGATCGGTCGCCGAAGGTCGACCTGCCAACCTCTGTGTCATCGACCCGGAGGTGACCTGGAGGGTCGACGGGTCGAAGATGGCGAGTCGCAGCCGTAACACTCCGTTCGAGGGGCGCGAACTGCGAGGCAAGGTCCGCCACACGATCCTCGACGGTGAGCCCGTGGTGGTGGCGGGAGAGCCCTGCCGCTAGCCCCGCACCTCACGCGGGACGAGGCGGGTCGCTCAGCGTTTGCGGAGTCCGGGGTGTCGTGACGCCAGGATCGGCACGAGCAGAGACTTCGGTGTCAGGTGGGCGAAGTTGGCGGCGATGCGGTTCGCCACACCCGGAATGGCCACGGTGTGTCCGCCGGCGAGAGCGTCGAGTCCGCAGCGCGCCACTGCGTCCGCGTCCTCCCACATGAACGACGGGAGCGCCGATTCGGCGTCCTCCTTGGCGAATCCGGCCGTCTCGCCGAATCCCGTGTCGACCGGGCCAGGGCAGAGCGCGGTGTCCGAAACCCCGCTGCCGCGGAGTTCACCCGACAGCGACCGGGTGTAGGAGAGGACGAACGCCTTTGCGGCGCCGTACACGGCCTGTCCCGGCAGCGGTTGAAAGGCGGCGGTGGAAGCGACGTTGAGGATCGCCCCGGCGTGACGCTCGACCATGCCGGGGAGGAAGCGGCTACACAGGTCCACGACGGCGGCCACGTCGACCTCGACGACGTTCAGTTCGGCGGCCGGGTCCGAGTCGCTCACTCGTCCCAACGTGGAGAGTCCGGCGTTGTTGACCAGCACATCGACGGTGAGTCCGAGTTCGGCCACCCGATCCGGCACTGCCGCCCTGGCCGTCGCGTCGGACAGGTCCGCGCCCAGCACCTCGACGCGTATCGAGTCGGAGCGCAGTTCCTCCGCCAGGGCTTCGAGCTTGTCCGTCGAGCGCGCGACGAGGCACACGCCGTGGCCCCTGCGCACCAGTTCGCGTGCCAGTTCGACGCCGATCCCAGAGGATGCTCCGGTGACGAGTGCGGTGCGGTCCGAGGAGGGGGGAGGGAGGCTCATGGGGTGATCGTAAGCGGGACGACCGATCTTCGCCTTCGACGTCCGGAAGGCCATCTGCCCAGACGTGGCCGGTCGCCCGCCGGTGCGGAACCATCGTCGGAGGGATGGTACGGTTGGCGTCTGACCGTGAAGCGGGTCCCGTGAGGCCCGGACGGACAGGAGCCCCCATGGACATTTCGATGCGTCCGCCCACGCCCCCGACCGGGGGCTTTTATTTTGCCCGGACGGCGTCGTGAGACGTGTCCGGGAAGCCCTGCTCGTCCTGCGTGACGGGGAGACGTTCGAGGGCGAGGCGATCGGCGCCGAGGCACCCGGTGGTGTCGCCACCGGCGAGGTCGTGTTCAACACGGTCCTTTCCGGTTATCAGGAGGTGCTGTCGGATCCTTCCTATGCGGGCCAGATCGTCACCTTCACCTACC
>JAGQSN010000245.1 GCA_020439555.1 Acidimicrobiales bacterium
CCTGGCTGCCGGTGAACGAGTCGGCCGGCACACCAAGGTCGTGCAGGGCCATGCACAACAGCGCGGTCGCCTTGCGCTCTCCGGCGGTGATGAGCATGTCCATCTCGCGACCAGGCCGGGTCTTGGACACCTGCGACGCGAGGTGGAGCAGTTCGTCGGTCTCCTTGCCCATCGCGGACACGACGACGACGACCTGCTCACCGCGCCGAACCGTGCGCGCGATGTGATCGGCAACCTCGCGGATCCTGTCGGGATCAGCGACGGAGGTACCACCGAACTTCTGCACGACCACGGCCACGGTCGGTCACCGTACCGGTGCTCTCCGAACCTCCCCAACCCGGCAAGGGGTGGAAGGCGTCGAAGGTGGTGTGGCGCCCTCGTTACCAGTCGCCGCCGAGCGGATCCGCGGGTATCTCCGGGCCGTCGATCATCACGCCCCAGGAGCGGAGCTGAGCGATGCCGGTCGGGATGTCGCCGCCGACCAACGTGCAGAGCGCCTTCAGATCGTCGTGACGGAGCGACATGACCTTGCCGTTGAAGTCGCCGCGCACCTCGACGATCGACTGGACGAAGCGCCGGATCGGCGCCGCCGGGTCGATCTTCTGCAACGCCACGAGGTCGAGCACGATCTTGCGGCGCTCGGGGGTGGGGTCCGCGATCGTCTGCTCCCCCAGGAGAACAGCGACCGGCACCCGGTAGAAGTCGGCGAGCGCCTTGAGCCGAGGGAGCGACAACGTCCGGAAGCCGCGTTCGTAAGCGCCGACGGCGGACGCGCTCCAACGACCTTCGGAACGGTTCTCGACCTCGGCGAGGGAAAGCCCCTGAGCCTGGCGGATCGCACGCAGGCGCTGCCCGACCGCGACCGTGTAACCGTGGTCGTCTCCGTCCTCCGACGCCCCTCGGGCGCCGCCCTCTTCCCCCGTCTCATCGACCATTTCCCCATTCTTGTCTCCGCGTGACCGCTCCGCGCGGTTGGCACGGCCACGAGGGGGAGCGAACCGTGCACGCTTGGTGCCGAAACGGGAAGGAAATGTCCGCGGGTTCGACACTTCCGACATGGATCGATGACCGGATCCAGTCAGTTCGGCAGGGCGTCCCGGGTCAAAGCCGATCATGCCCTGCCGGTACGATTGCCCGCCGATGGGCACCGAGAAGCGCGAACGACAGAAGGCGAACCGGGCGGCCAAGCTGGCCGCCGAGGAAGCAGCAGCCGCACGGAAGAAGCGGATCACCTTCATCCGCAACGTCGTGATCCTGATCGTGTTCATCGCCTTGGTGCTCGTGCTCTTCTCCGGGTGCAGCTCCGACGACGGCGCGGCCGCGTCCGACGCGGCGCCGGTCGCGGCCGACGGCTTCGGCACGACTCCGTGCCCTCCGGAGAACGGCTCCAACGAAGCGAAGACCTCCTTCGAGGACTCGTTCCGGAAGTGCATCGACCCGTCCAAGACCTACACGGCGGTGATCACGACCACGCTCGGCAAGGTCACCGTCGAACTCGATGCCGAGGGCCACCCGATCACGACGAACAACTTCGTCTCCCTCGCCAGGTCCGGCTACTACGACGGCACGGTGTTGTTCCGCACCGAGGCCATGTCCGGGATCATCCAGGGCGGGTCACCGCACACCCAGGACAACAGCGATCCCGGACCGGGCTACCTGATTCCCGACGAAGGCCCTCTGGCGACCGCGGCCGACTACGGCCCGGGGACCCTCGCCATGGCGCGCACGCCGGCGCCGAACAGCGCCGGGGGACAGTTCTTCTTCCTCGCCGGGGAGGGTGCCCGCTTTCTCGGTGACCCGAGCCAGCCGGGTGCCGGCACGTACCGGGTGTTCGGCAGGACCACCGTCGGCCTCGACGTTCTCCAGCAGATCGCGGCGCTCGACAGCGGTGACGGTGCCGGGACGCCGACGAAGGTCGTCAAGATCGAGTCGGTGAAGATCACCGAGGCCTGACCCGCCTCGGCAGAAGGCGACCTCAGAGGGCAGGCAGCGCGTCGAGCGTCGCCGGTTGACCGTCCCTGAACAACACGACGGCTCCAGCGCCTTCGGCGCGCCAGCGACCGGCCCCGTCCCGGATCAACGCCGTCCGTTCGTCGATCCCGGCGAGGAACAACCCGGGTGGTGTCATCTTGCGGGTGCGGTGCGACGCGTCCTCGGACCAGTGGTCGTGATGGGGCACCACCGTCACCGAGGTCAGCAGGCCGAGTCCGATCGTGAAGGCACCACCGCGCGGGTCCACCATCGGGTCGCACAGGACCATCGCACCCGAGGACGAGCCGGCGAGCGTCCCGCCGTGCTCCCAGGCCGAGATCAGGCCGTCCCACACCGGAGAGTCCTTCAGGACCGACCGGACGTGCATCGGCGAACCACCGACCAGGTAGGTGAACTTCGACGTGGCGACCGCCTCCGCGTTGGTCCCGTCGAGCGCATCGGGGCGGGACAACACGTCCAGTCCCCGGGCCGGAACCCCGAGCCGACCGAACCAGTTCACGGCCCGTTCGACGTGTTCCGCCGGTTTCTCGTACGCGGCGCCCGTGGGCAACACGAGAACTTCGTCGGCTCCGCTCGCCTCCAGGAGGCCGGCATCGAACGAACAGCCCTCGCGGAACTCGCCCCCACCGACCAGCGCCAACGTCCCAGTCATGCCCCGCACCCTAGGACCCGTCGCGAGGCCGGGAGAGCACCGTTCCATTGGGTCGGTGCTCGGGGGCACCGGTAGCTTTGCCCGCCATGACGATCAACACCGTTGGGATCTTGGGTTCGGGGATCATGGGGTCGGGCATCGCCGAGGTGGCCGCCAAGACCGGCCACACGGTCATCCTCCGTTCCCGCAAGCAGGAGTCCGCCGACGCCATGGTGGCGGCGCTCGAGAAGTCGCTGACCAAGCAGGTCGAGCGCGGCAAGCTCGCCGAGGAGGAGAAGGCTGCGGTGCTCGGTCGAGTGACGGCGACCGCGAACCTCCACGACCTCGCCGACTGCGACCTCGTCATCGAGTCCGTCGTCGAGGACCTCGAGGTCAAGACCGAGCTGTTCAAGGAGCTCGACCTGGTCGTCAAGGCCGACGCGATCCTCGCCACCAACACGTCGACTCTCCCGGTGGTCGACATGGCCGTCGTGACGGACCGTCCCGACAAGGTCGTCGGCGTCCACTTCTTCAACCCGGCACCGATGATGTCGCTCGTCGAGATCGTCCGGCCGCTGACCGCTTCCGACGAGACCGTCGCCGCCGTGACCGAGTTCGCAAAGACCTGTGGCAAGGACCCGGTCGAGGTGAAGGACCGGGCCGGCTTCATCGTGAACGCCCTGTTGTTCCCGTACCTCAACAACGCGGTCCGGATGCTCGAGAACGGCACCGCCAGCCGCGACG
>JAGQSN010000246.1 GCA_020439555.1 Acidimicrobiales bacterium
CGCCTCGGCTACGACGTGCTCGGCGTCGACAACGAGGAAGCCGCCGTGCAGTACTACTCGCCGACCATCACCCACGTGGTGCAGGCCGACATCACCAGCGTCGAGACGCTCCGCCAGCTCGGCGTCGACGACCTCTCGCACGCGATCGTGGCCGTCGGTTCGGACCTGGAGGCCAGCATCCTCGCCACCGCCGCCCTCGAGGAGCTGGGGGTGCCGGCGATCTGGGCGAAGGCGGTGAGCCAGCACCACGGCCGGATCCTCCAGCGCGTGGGCGCGCACCACATCGTCTATCCCGAGCACGACATGGGCCACCAGGTCGCGCACATGATCGGGGGACGGATCCTCGACTGGTTCCAGCTCGACGAACGATTCGCGCTCGTCGAGACGGTCGTGCCGAAGGACCTGGTCGGTCGGACGGTCGCCTCGTCCGGGATCCGTGAGAACCACGCGGTGACGGTCGTGTGCGTGAAGCCCAACGGCGGGTCGTTCACCTACGCGACCGTCGACACCGTGCTGGCCGAGGGCGACGTCCTCGTCGTCGCCGGCGAGACGTCGGCGGCCGAGGCCTTCGCCCGCCTCGGGTGACCGGTCAGGGGCCGTCGGCCGTCGGGGCGTCGACGCCACGGAGCGGCCGTCGCAGCACGTCGAACACCAGGTCGTCGCGGCGGGGCAGCCCGAACCGCTGGTCCTCGTAGGGGAACGGTCGCGCCTCGCCGGTGGCGACGTAGCCGCGGCGGCGGTACCAGGCCTGGAGGTCGGTGCGCTGATGGATGACCTCCATTGCGATCCAGCTTCGACCCCAGTCGTCCCTCGCCACTGTCTCGGCCGCTTCCAGGAGTGCCGAACCGATGCCGCCGGACTGCAGCGACGGGTCGACGGCGAACAGGCCGAAGGCGGCACCGTCGTCACCCCGTCGGGTGACCCTGATGACACCGACGACTCGGCCGCCCTGGCCCTCGTCACCGTCGAAGGAGGGGGCGAGCGCGGCGACGAGCAGCCTCGTGCCCGGTGTCGTCATCGCCGCTTCCACCTCAGCACGGTTGGTGCGCTCACCGCCCAGCAGGTGCGACTCCGTGGTCCACCCGGCCTCGTCGCCGACCCCTCGATAGGCGGCGTAGACGACCCGGAGGATCGCCTCGGTGTCCTCGGAGGTCGCGGGTCGGATCACGGCTTTCGTTGCTGGATCGGGCACGGACCAGAAGCTACGGGAGTGGATCAGCGCTGGGCGGTTCCGTACCACTCGTCGAGGGTCATACCGTCCCGGTGGAGTTCCCCTGCGAGGTCGACACCGACGTAGCGGAGGTGCCACGGCTCGTAGGAGTAGCCGGTCAGGGTCTCGGCGCCGGCGGGGTAGCGGACCACGAACCCGAACTCGTGGGCGTGGTCCGCCAGCCAGGCCGCCTCCGGCCGGGAGGCGAAGCAGGCCTCCGCCGGACACGCACCGTCGAACCCGGTGACGTCCATGGCGAGTCCCGTCTGGTGCTCGCTGTGTCCGGGGCTGGCGCTGTATCGATCGGCCTCGGCCTCGCCGTCCTCGGCGACATAGGCGTCGTGCAGGTCGCGCTGTGAGGACTCGGATCTGAAACCCGATACCGCCCGAAGAGGCAGCCCGGCGTCTTCCGCTGCCGCGAACAAGGCGGTGAGCGCATCCGCAGCGGTTCGGCGCAGAAGGCGTTTCGGGCTGTCCCCGTTGAAGGTGAACGCAACCGGAACCTCGACCAGGTCCGCCGGCTGGTAGCCCTCGGGCAGGGATCGTTGTCGATCCACGAGCACGTCGAAGTCGGACGGGTTCGTCACGGTTCCCGGTGGTGGGGTCGCGGGCCGTCGTGGCGGGGGTGCCGCCGACTTCCTGGAGCGGCCGACCGTTGGTGCAGTCGTCGACGTCGTCTGGGCTTGCGGTGCGTCGCTCGCACCCGTGTTCAGGACGACGGCGACCAACAGCACGAGAACGATCAGCAACCCGGCGCCGGCCATGAGCCGCTTCTCGGGCGGTGCCAACGGCGGTACTGGTGGGGTCGGCGTCGGCGGCGAGGCCATCGATCAATCCGACCACACGGTCCCGGATCTCGACCAGTCGTGCCGCGGATCACCTGACCGCACAGCCGAAGCCGCGTGGCATCCCGAACCCGGTCGGCGTCGCACGAGGGCCCCGGCTTCGGCTGTTTCCGTTCAGTCGATGGTGCGGTTGCGGGCCGACGCCGTCGCCTTCGCCGGGGTCTCGTCCATCTTGTCCGGCCAGTACGGGGGCGGGAACACGGTGCGCTCGTCGCTGATGGCGTCCGCGTAGAACTGCGAGTACCACTTGCGGAACTTCATGAAGGGGCCGTCGTTATCGGCCAGCGCCGGCCTCACCAGGTGGGCCTTGTGCTCCCAGATCGGGACGTCCTCCTCGAACTGGCGGTCCACCTCGGAAGCGAAAGCGTCGCCCACCGAGGAATCGACGGCGGCGTCACCAAGGGAACGGACGTAGAAGTTGAACCGGCACTGGGTCGTCTGGTCGTCGATCGGCGTCGTCGCCGTGACCAGAAGCGTGTCGATGATCCCGCCGAATCGGACGATGTTCACGCCCGGGCCGTGGGCAGTCGAACAGATGCTGCCGTCGACCACCCCGCGCGGGGTCGGGAACTTCTGGGTGGACTCCATGAAAGCCATGTGCCCGTCGGCCTCGTAGCGGTGGATGACCGGCACCTCGTTCACGTCGTGGACGTAACGGAAGTGAGCCGAGTCGACACCGTTCTCGGCCATCTCCTGGATGGCGGCCTGGACAACGTGGCTCGTGCGTTTCGGTCCGACGAACTCCCCGCCGCCGATCTCCTCGACGATCGGGACGTCCCACGCCGGGGGCTCCTGATGCGGGTGATACCAGGCGTAGATGAAGCCGTTCGCCTCCACGACCGGATAGGTGAAGATCTTGGCCTTGCGGTTGGTGCGGTCCGAGTAGGGGATGTCCGTGTTGACGCCGTCGCAGTCGAACTTCCAGCCGTGGAACTGGCAGGCGATCTCGCACCCTTCGACCTTGCCGCCGTGGCCGAGGTGGGCGCCGAGGTGGGGGCAGAACGCGTCCTGGACGTGGGCGGTGCCCTCCTCGTCGCGCCAAAGCACCAGGTGTTGGGCGAAGTAGTAGGCGGCCTTGGACTGGCCTACTTCCACCTCGTGGGACTCGGCCACCGCGAACCAGCCCATCGGCATGGAGAAGGGGTAGCGGTTGGGTGCTGGGTTGGTCATCGTTTCACCTGTCAGAGGACGACGGACGGCGCAAAACTAGAACAGGTTCTAGTTCTGCGCCAGTTTCTGAACGCTTCCTGTGTCAACCGTCACCCGACTCAACCAGCCCCCCTCTGACCTGCACGTTCGCGTTTCCCCTGTGTTTCTGCACC
>JAGQSN010000247.1:0-8335 GCA_020439555.1 Acidimicrobiales bacterium
ACGCGATCCGCCAGGTGTCGGCCTCATACGGCGACAGCCGGAGGAGGATCCTGGTCGCCAACTCCGACGGTCTCCTCGCGTCGGACGATCAGACCCGGACCCTGTTCGTCGTCGGGGTCGTCGCTTCCGGTGACACCGGCATGCAGACCGGTCGCCGGTCCGTCGGCCACACGATCGGCTTCGAACTTTTCGACCGCTACCAGGTCGAGGACCTCGCCAGGGAGGCCGCCGCGCAAGCGCTCACGAAGCTCAAGGCCCGACCCGCACCGAGCGGCACGCTCCCGGTCGTTATCGGACCGGGTGGAGGCGGCGTCCTGTTCCACGAAGCATGCGGACACGGTCTGGAGGCGGATCACATCCAGAAGGACGTCTCGGTGTTCGCCGGCCGGATCGGAGAGCAGGTCGCTTCACCGCTCGTGACGATCGTCGACGACGGCACCATGGCCGACGAGTGGGGCACCTTCACCATCGACGACGAGGGAACTCCGGCCCGACGCAACGTCCTGATCGAGGACGGGATCCTCACCGACTACCTGTGGGACCGCTTACGGGCCGACAAGGAAGGGCGCTCCGTGTCCGGCAACGGTCGACGCCAGAGCTATCAGCACCTGCCGATGGTGCGCATGACCAACACCTATCTCGGCAACGGCGACAGCGACCCGGCCGACATCCTCGCTGACACCGCCGAAGGCATCTACGTGACCCACCTCGGTGGCGGTCAGGTGAACACCGCGACCGGGGACTTCGTGTTCGGCATGACCGAGGCGTACCTGATCGAAGGTGGGCGGATCACCGAGCCGCTGCGCGAAGGAAACCTGATCGGCAACGGTCCGAAGGTGCTCGAGTTGATCGACGCAGTCGGAAACGACTTCGCGATGGGTCCGCCCGGGACGTGTGGCAAGGACGGTCAGGGTGTCCCCGTCGGCGACGGTGTGCCGACGTTGCGCGTGTCCGAACTCACCATCGGGGGTACCGCAGCGTGAGCGACCTGCTCGACATTGCGGACCGGATCGTCGCGAAGGCTGCGCCCGGGGAACAGGTGGAAGTGGTCGTCGGTCGATCCACCTCCACCGAGGTGCGGGTTTACGAGGGTGAGGTCGAACAGTTCGCCTCGGCGACGTCCGCAGGCTTCGGTGTACGGGTCGTCGCCGGGCGACGTCAGGGTTTCGCCTACGCGGGAACCCTCGACGACGACGTGCTCGCGGAGACCCTCGCCGAGGCGCGGGACAACGCTGCGTTCGCGACGACCGACGAGTGGCTCGGCCTGGCCGAACCCGACGGCGTCGCGGTGCCGGACCTCGACCTGTACCGGGAAGGGATCGACTCCTTTCCGACCGAGGCGAAGATCGACCTGGCGATGGCTCTGGAAAGGGCGGTGCGAGGGGCCGACGGCCGCATCAAGGGCGTCGAGTCGGCCGACTACGCGGACGGCGTGTCCGAGAGCGCCGTGGTCACCACGACCGGCATCAGATCCGTCAGCCGGGACGCGAGCTGTTACGTGTCGGTCTCCTGCACTGCATCGGACGGCGACGACACCCAGACCGGTTTCGGTTTCTCCGTCGGTCGTCTGCCCGAGGAACTCGACGTCGACGCTGCCGCCGGTGACGCCGCGATGCGAGCGACCCGTCTGCTCGGTGCGACGAAACCGACCAGCGGCAGGGTGACGATCGTGCTCGACCCCTACGTCACGGCCCAGTTCCTCGGGATCATCGGTTCGACCCTGTCGGGCGAGGCGGTCATCAAGGGGCGATCGCTGTTCGCCGACCGACTCGGCGAGGAGGTGGCTGCGCCCTGCTTCTCACTCGTCGACGACCCGACGAACGTTCTGGCCTACACGGCTTCGGAGACCGACGGCGAAGGGCTCGCGTCACGCCGGAACGTGCTGATCGAAGGCGGTCGACTCGAACGTTTCGTCCACAACGCCTACACCGCTCGCCGCTCCGGGACCGTCTCGACGGGCAACGCGGTGCGAGGAGTCGCGTCCACGCCCGGTGTCGGTTGCCGTGCGTTGTCGCTGGCGCCTGGGACGAAGCTCCAGCCGGAGCTGTTGGCCGACGTCGGTGAGGGGGTCCTCATCAGCTCCGTGTCGGGGTTGCACTCGGGCGTGAACCCCGTGTCCGGCGACTTCTCGACGGGTGCGCAGGGTCTGCGGATCAGCGGCGGCACCCTCGGTGAACCGTTGCGGGAGTTCACGATCGCGTCGACGTTGCAACGGATGCTCGCCGAGGTCGCCGCTGTCGGTGCCGACGTCGAATGGCTACCGATGCGCGCGGCCGGGGTGAGCCTCGTGGTCCGGGACGTGACGATCTCGGGGGCCTGACCTCGTCGTCGTCCACCGGTCCGCCCCGGCCCTGGCGCGGAACGTGGCGGCGCGCGTGGCAGGGTTTCGCCCGTGTCGATCCTCGAAGCGGTCGTCCTTGGGATCGTCCAGGGCCTGACCGAGTTCCTCCCCATCTCGAGCAGCGCCCACCTGCGGATCGTGCCGGCCCTCGTCGGTTGGAACGATCCGGGTGCAGCGTTCACCGCCGTGATCCAACTCGGGACGATGGCCGCCGTGGTCCTCTACTTCTGGAAGGACCTCTGGCGCATCGCAGCGGCCTGGATCGCGTCGCTGTTCGACAAGCAGCGCAGATCGGACCCCGACGCCCGCATGGGTTGGTACCTCATCGTCGCGACCCTGCCGATCGGATTCTTCGGGCTCGTCTTCGACGACCAGATCGAGTCAGGTGCCCGTGACCTACGACTGATCGCGACGACGCTGATCGTGTTGGGCCTGGTCCTGCTCTGGGCCGAGAAGGTCGGGACACGGCGCAAGACGATCGACGACATCGACACCCGCGACGGTGTGACCATCGGTCTCGCCCAGTCGATGGCGTTGATCCCCGGCGTCTCCCGTTCCGGGTCGACGATCACCGCCGGACTGTTCCTCGGATACGAACGTGCCGACGCTGCCCGCTTCTCCTTCCTGCTGTCGATCCCGGCGGTGGTCGCGTCGGGCCTCTACCAACTGAAGGACATCGGCGGCGGCGAGGCCGCGGTCGTGCCCACGGCGGTCGCCGCGATCGTCTCCTTCGTGGTCGGCTACGCGGCGATCGCCTGGTTGCTGAAATGGTTGGGCAGCCACAGCACTGTCGTGTTCGTCGTCTACCGAGTGGCGCTGGGACTCCTGCTGATCGCACTCCTGGCAGCGAACGTCATCGACGCTCGCTGACGACCGTCACGGTCGCGAGCGCCGCCGCTTCGACGACCTCCCCGACGCTCTCGTCGCTCACGGCCACGACCACGTCGTCGTCACCGATAGCGACCACGGTCGCTCCGGCGGCGATCCGTGTGGTGGCGGGCTTCGTGCCGGCCAACGACGGGTCGTAGGTCGCCCAGATGGACACGTGGTCGCCGATCGAGAGCCTGGGACGCGGGCCCGGTGTCGGTACCGCGACGCGAGGTGGTCCGGAGGCGGTGGCCGTGGAGATCCCGGCGCGTGTCACCGGCTCACCGGCCGATCGCCCGCCGGAGGCAGTGGCCCCGGCCGGAAGGTCATCCTCCGATGAGAACGCGTCTGCCGGCACCAGCGCTTCCGGGAAGTGGGTGACCCGTACCGCCCCTCGCAGAGGAGAACCGTTATCGACGGCCCGTGCGGTCACCAGGACGGGTACCTGCGTGCCCCATCGACGTCGCTCGCGTTCGGCCCGCGTCGTAACCGCACCGACGGTCGACGCGAGGAGGAGTGACAGGAGCCCCACGAGCGCCCAGCGGGCGAGCGTCGGTGCGGGCAACCGACGACGGTGCAGCGGTACACGGCTGTGGGTCGGGTTGGTTCGTGCGCGTCCCACGAGATTCTCCTGGGTGGAGGGACCGGTGGGAAGGCTCGGCCAAGCTACGGCCGGACGGCGTGGATCGCCAGGGTCGTTTCCGCTCTGTCGCCGTGACCGGGCGAGGCGGGAAGGTCAGTCGGCCTTCGCCGCTGCGGGCGTCTTGGAGGAGGTGCTGTCCGAGGACGACTTCGACCCCTCCGATGACGAGCCGTTCGAGGAACCGTTCGACTCCTTCGAGGAGGAAGACGACGACGAGTCCGATGCCTTCGCCCCGCCGGAGGAGGAACCCGTGCGACTGTCGGTCTTGTAGAAGCCGCCGCCCTTGAACGCGATGCCGACGTTGCCGAAGACCTTCTTCAGCGTGCCGCCGCACTCGGGGCACTCGCGCAGGGACTCGTCGCTGAAGGATTGGACGATCTCGAACTGGTGGTCGCAGTCCTTGCAGCGGTACTCGTAGGTGGGCATTTGTCCTCGGTCCAGCCGTTAGCAGTCGACAGGTGCGAGTGCCAGTCTATGGGCGGCCACCACGTTCGGGTCCAAGCCGGGCCGAACGACTCAGGGCGCGGTCGCCGCGTGCATGCGAGAATCGCCGGCCGTGAACGCCACCTCACCCGTACGCAAGGCCGTGATCCCCGCCGCCGGTTTCGGAACCCGCTTCCTTCCCGCCACGAAGGCGCAGGCGAAGGAGATGCTGCCGATCGTCGACAAGCCGGTCATCCAGTACATCGTCGAGGAGGCGGTCGCGGCGGGCATCGACGACATCCTGATCATCACCGGGTTCACGAAGCGCTCGATCGAGGATCACTTCGACCGCCAGTTCGAACTCGAACAGGCCCTCGCGGAGTCCGGGAAGGACGCCCAACTCGCAGAGGTGGTCGATCTGGCGGACCTCGCCGACATCCACTTCGTCCGCCAGGGTGAACGGCTCGGTCTCGGCCATGCGATCTCCGTCGCCCGCAAGCACGTGGGCGACAACCCGTTCGTGGTCATGCTCGGTGACGAGTTCATGTCCCCGCGGGCCGACCTGCTCGCCAAGATGATCCGCACCCATGCCCAGTACGGCCGATCGGTGCTGGCATTGCAGGAGGTGGAGCCCGAAGAGATCTCCCGCTACGGGTGCGCGAAGCCCGAGCGCATCTCCGACGGTCTCGTCCAGATCCTCGACATCGTCGAGAAGCCTCAGGTCTCCGAGGCCCCGTCGAACCTTGCCGTCATGGGGAGGTACGTGTTCACGCCGGAGATCTTCGACAAGCTCGAACACGTCGAGCCGGGCGTCGGCGGAGAGATCCAGTTGACGGACGCCATCGCGATGCTGCTCGCCGACCAGGCCGTCTACGGAGTGACCTTCGACGACGGTCGCTACGACACGGGCACGATCCCGGCCTACCTGGAGACGATCGTCGACCTGGCCCTTGAACGTGACGACCTGCGCGACGACTTCGCCGCGTATCTGCGATCTGCTCTGGACCGACACGGTTTCGCCTGATCGGAGCTGGCGGGGTTCGACCCGACCCGGCGAGCTGCGCGCTCACGGTGCGTGCGCCGTCACGCTCCTACACTTCGTCCATGCCCGGACGTCTGTCGCACCTCGATCCGCTCGGCCGTGCCCGCATGGTCGACGTCTCCCCCAAGGAGCCCTCCCAGCGGCGGGCGGTGGCCAAGGGTCGTGTCTACATGCAGCCGGAGACGACCGCGCTCGTGGCCCGTGGATCGATCGGGAAGGGCGACGTGCTCAACGTGGCGAGGGTCGCCGGCATTCAGGCGGCCAAACGCACTGCCGACCTCATTCCGTTGTGCCACCCGCTGCTGGTCGGTTCGGTGCTCGTGAACTTCCACATCGACGACTCCTTCATCGAGATCGAGGCCCACGTCGACACCGTCGATCGGACCGGCGTCGAGATGGAGGCTCTCACGGCCTGCTCCGTTGCGGCGTTGACCATCTACGACATGTGCAAGTCGGCTGACCGCAGCATGACCATCGGCGACATCGCGCTGTGGGAGAAGACAGGTGGCCGGTCGGGTACCTATCGCCGTGAGCCGTCGGACCCGGAACTGGACCTGGGTCTCTGACCGATCTGTGAACCGCGTCACTGCGGGTGGTCATCGGGATGCACCGCGCCACGGTTTCGTAGTACAATCGTAACAAGCGAAGCCGGTCCGTCACCTTGCGTGGTGGCCCTCCGGATCGTCGAGATCATCGATATGTCGAACACGAAGCCTGCACCATCCCCCGACCGGAGCGACCCGATCGCTACCGTCGAGGTGACGACGAAGGCAGGCAAGGTACGCCAATGAACCTCCTCCTCTTCTCCATCGCAGTTGCCTGGATCGGTGTCGGGGTGCACGCACTCGTCCGCCGCCACCGCAACGAGCGCCCGAACAACTCGGTCGTGTCGTTCCGGGAACAACTCGCAAACCTCGAGCGGGCAGCCCCCGGGTCGATGATGCGAGTCGGCCTGGATCCGATGGACTCCGGAGCGGTGACGATCGCCCCGCCGGTCAAGTCCGCGGTCCAGCGTCGCCGTGAGGTGTTCACCGGGCTGCTCGGATCGACCGTGTTCACGTTCCTGCTCTTCCTCGTGTTCGGCGGCGCTCTCACCGGCTTCATGTTCTTCGTCAGCGCGGCGGCCCTCGGTGCGTACTCGTACGCCTTGCGCCAGCTCCACCTGCGCAAGCTCGAACGCTCGATGAAGGTCCGTGCCATCCCGCTGCCTGCGGCACAGCACGGCCACCACCTCGCCCTCCCGCAGTCGGCCGTCAACTGATCCTTCGACCGGGCCCGCCCGGTGCGAACTGAACTGCGGCGCTCGGTCGCAGGTCGGGTTTTTCCGAGTCGACCTATGGTCACTCCGGTTGAGCCGAGCCCGCCGAGTCGCTGCTTCAGGCCTCCACGGATGCCCTGGCCCAGGCTATGGCCTGGGGATCGGCAGCCCACATCAGGGCTTCGATGGTTCGGCTGACCTGCTCGGTTGACGAGTCCCGCTCTTTACTGTGCAGCGGTGCGGTGCGTCCCGCCTGAAACGCGTTCCCGCTCGACCGGCGGAACCATCGAGGAGCGCCTTGGACGCGAAACGGTCGGCACCCGTAGGTGCCGACCGCGGCTGAGCTCGTTGGGTGGGTGGGGTGACGGCTCGGCCGAACCTCAGCAGGTCTTGATGAAGACCTGAACCGTGTAGGTGGTGTTGTTGCGGCGGGCGTAGCCGATGCCCACCCCGTTCCACTTCGTCGAGAGGATGTTGGTCCGGTGGGCCGGGGACTTCATGTAAGCGGCCTGGACGACGATCGAGTTCGGCCCCATGCCGACGTTCTCGCCGAGTGCGCACCACCGGACGTTGATACCCGAAGGCAGGTTCGAGTGGGAGAGGCGTCCGTCACGGGCCAGCTTCTCGGCCCACGCCTGAGCCTTGACCGCCGCGTCGAACTGCATGGGCAGGTTCGAACGCCCGTAGACACGGCGGTCGTGGTTCATCTGCTCGCGGACCTCTTCCTGCTGCCGCGTGTAGACGGGGTTGCACCCGGTCAGCGCCGCGAAAGCGGTGAAGGCGACGAGCACCGCGAGACCGGTGCGGATGGCTGCTCGGATCTTGACGGGAGAACTCATGTGGATGATCTCGACACCTTTCGATCCCGACTTGAGCGATTCCGCTCCCCGGCGTGGCCCTTTGGGTCCAATGACCCAACGGACCACGCGCGGAGCGTGACCTGCTGGCATGGCCGATACGCAGGGAGCGAACGGGTGGATCGGTTGGCAGCGCCTCGCGTGCCCCGCGCTAGGGTGAGGCACCCGATTTCGGGGGTGTAGCTCAGTTGGTAGAGCGCTTCGGTCGCATCGAAGAGGCCAGGGGTTCGATTCCCCTCACCTCCACCATTCGAGAACTCGACCAGGGCGGATCTTGGTTTCTCACTCGCGCGGGATCTCGGTTCGACGGGGGCTCCGGCCGAGAGACTCGAACGGTACCCTTGGGGGTATCCGAGCGAGAGGTGAAGGGATCGTGGAGTTCACGGAGGAGACGGTCGCCGACGTGACCAACAGGTTGAAGCGCGTCGAGGGGCAGGTGCGCGCTCTCCAGGCGATGGTTCAGGAAGGCCGGGACTGCCGTGAGGTCGTCACGCAGCTGACGGCGGCGACCAAAGCGCTCGAGCGTGCCGGCTTCGTGCTCATCGCTGCCGGTCTCACCTGGTGCCTCGAGGACCCCGAGCGGTCCGCCGCGGCAGGCTACGAACTCGCGGATGTGCAGAAGATGTTCACCAAGCTGGCCTGACGGGTAGCGAAACAGAAGTCCTCCGTATACCCTGGGGGGTATGTGTAGAAGGGTTACCTGCAAGCAATGCGGACGGCCTGACTGGCGTGGCTGTGGAGCCCACGTCGAACAGGTCCTGGGCGACGTGCCCGTCGCCGACAGGTGCCGGTGCCGGGTCGACGGACCACCGGCAAGCGGTGGTGACGCTCCTGCGCGGCGTCGCTGGTGGAAGCGATGAGCGTCGGGCGCGTGGTGATCATCGGCGGCGTCGCCGGCGGCATG
>JAGQSN010000247.1:8359-8751 GCA_020439555.1 Acidimicrobiales bacterium
TCGTCGTCCTCGAACGGTCCGGCAACGTGTCCTTCGCCAATTGCGGCCTCCCGTACTTCGTCGGTGGCGTGATCGAGGAGGAGGACGACCTGAAGCTTCAGACCCCCGAGTCGCTCTTCCAACGTTTCAGGCTCGACGTCCGGGTCGACAGCGAGGTCACGGAGATCGACCGCGAATCCTCGGATGTCGTCGTGCGTGACACCCTGACCGGCGAACAGCGCCGTGAGCACTACGACCGTCTGATCCTCTCGATGGGCGCAGCCCCGGTCCGACCACCGATACCCGGTTACGAGCGGGCGCGGACGCTTCGGACGGTGGAGGATGCCGCCGCGTTGGCGACCGACGTCCGGGGCCTGCCCGCGACCGCCGTGGTCATCGGCGCCGGCTTCATC
>JAGQSN010000248.1 GCA_020439555.1 Acidimicrobiales bacterium
GTCGCCGACCCCGGAAACGCCGGCACGCTGATACGCGCCGCGTTCGCTTCCGGGGCCGGTGCCGTGGTGCTGGCGGGCGGTGTCGATCCCAGCAACCCGAAAGTCGTGCGTGCCTCGGCCGGTGCGATCTTCGCCGGGCCGGTCGCAGTCGGTGCCGACCCGGTGACGGCGGGGGAGGAACTGAGGGCCGGCGGGTACCGGCTCGTCGGGGCCGTGGCCCACGACGGCCGGCCCTATGACGACGTCGATCTGAGCGGTCCGATCGCGGTGGTACTCGGCAACGAGGCGCACGGCATCGCTGCCGATCTGGATGCGATCCTCGACGAGCGGGTGACCATCCCGCTCGCCGGTCCGGTCGAGTCCCTCAACGTCGCGATGGCCGGAACGGTCCTCTGCTTCGAGGTACTGCGCCAACGTCGCGGTAACGCGTCCCGGAGCCTCGGCGGCGCATAGCGTCTCCGGCGTGGTTACCCGCCTGACCCCCGAAGACGCCGCTGCGCTCCTGCGCCCGACCGACACCCTCGGGATCCCCCTGGGGCCCGGCCACCCGGTGGCGCTGCTGCACGCGCTCGGTGCCCGTGACGACTGGGCGGACCTGACCGTCAGCGGAGCGTTGCTCACCGACTTCTACGAGTTGTTCGGACGGGCGAACGTGCGCTTCCTGTCCGGCTTCTTCGGCCCGCTGGAACGACTGATGCGGGACCAGGGCGGGGCGATCGAGTTCGTCCCCGCCGACTTCCGCCGCTTCGCGCCCGCACTCGAACAACTGGGTCCCCGGGTCATGGCAACCGCCGCAGCGCCACCCGACGCGGACGGCTGGTGCAGCCTCTCTCTGCACGCGGGTGCCACCGTCGGTGAGATCCACCGAGCCGGGGCGGACCCGAACCGGATCCTGATCGTCGAGGTCTCACCCGAGTATCCGTGCACGCTCGGCTACGGAGAGGACACCCACCGACTCCACCTCGACGAGATCGACGTCCTCGTCGAGTCCGACCGTGCGCCGTTCGTCCTGAACGACGCACCCCCGAGCGACGAGGACCGGGCGATCGCCGCCCACGCCGCGGCGTTCGTCACCGACGGTTGCACCATCCAGACGGGCATCGGCGGCGTCCCGTCGGCGGTCGTGTCGATCCTCGCCGAGGGGAGCGCCGGAGGTTTCGGAATCCACTCGGAGATGTTCACCACTGCGCTGATGAAGCTCCACCAGGCGGGCAAGGTCGCCAACCACAAGGGGATCTACGACGGTGTCTCGATCACGACGTTCGCGGCCGGGACACGCGAGCTCTACGACTGGCTCGACGGCAACGAAGAGGTCCGCTTCCTGCCCGTCCACCACGTCAACAGCCCTGAACTCATCTCCAAGAACCGGAGGATGGTGTCTGTGAACGGGGCGCTCGCGGTCGACCTGGCCGGCCAGGCCGTGGCCGACACGCTCGACGGACGCCAATTCTCCGGGATCGGCGGTCACGAGGATTTCGTCGCATCGTCCGGCCTGGAACTGGAGGACCGCTCGCTGGTCTGCCTGCGTTCGAGCACGATCGTTGCCGGAGAACGGGTCTCGCGGATCCACGCCCAGTTCCCGGCCGGCACGATCATCACCACTCCACGTCACCAGCTCGACGTGGTCGTGACCGAACACGGCGTAGCCGAACTGCGGGGACGGACGGTGCGGGAACGAGCCCGGGCACTCGCCGCGATCGCCCATCCCGACTTCCGTGGACGCCTCCTCGAGGACGCCGAGCGCATCCCCGGACCTTGAGACCGGTCCGGGCCTCCGGCTCAAGGCGACCGTGTTCCTCGCCGATGGAGGAACAGGACACTACGGTGACCTACCGGGGTGCGGTCGAGGACGACCGGAGAACGGGGAAGGACGAGTTGGTGACGGTTCGGCAGCGAACCACCCGAGGAAGAAGCTGGCCTGCCGTCGCGGCAGTCCTTGGCGTTCTCGCAGCAGCCGTTCCGGCGTCCGCTGCCCCGCGTTCCGTCGAGACAACGGTGCACGAACGGGTGCTCGCACGTTCTGCGGAGCCTTCCACCCGCGTGCAGGAACCGGGTGGTTCCGACGACGACGTCCAGGCCGAGTACGACGAGGTACTCGGAGCCGAACAGCAGCTCCTGGACGAGCTCGCACGTCTGTCGGCCGAGCGTGAGCGTGTCGCCGCGGAGCTGCAACGGCTCGAACTGGAAGCAGCCACCAGGCAGAACGAACTCGCGGACGCACGCGCCGCGCTGGCCTCCGCGCTGCGTGAGGAAGCGGACCAGACTGCCGCCCGCGAGCGTGCCGACCGTGATGTCGCGAGGGTCCGGGAACGGCTGCGGCGGCAGGCCGTGGCGACGTTCGTCAACGGGGGAGAGGGAAACGACGTACTGAGCGCGATCCTCCGGGCCGAGACCGTCTCGGAGGCCGACATCGCACTGATGTACTCGAGGGCCGTCGTCACCGACACCGACGAACTGCTCCGAGACCTGAAGGAAGCCCAGGCCCGCCGTGTCCGGGCCCAACGTGCGGCAACGGTAGCGCGGGCGACCGCCGAGCGGAGACGAAACGAGATCCAGACCTTGACCGACGCGGCCGTCGCCGCTCGGGACCGGCAGAAGCAGTTGGCGACCGACCTCGACGTCAACAGTTGGAACGAGACCCTGAAGCTCCAGGAGATCCAGGCGCGGAAGGTGGTCGTCGAGGTTCGCATCACCGCCATGAACCACGCCTCCGACGGCGTACAGCAGCTGCTGGCGGCAGTGCAGGCCGATCAGCCGGACTACAAGCCCGGCGTTCTCGTGATCACGACACCGATCCCCGGTTACCGGATCGGTTCGAAGTTCGGCCTTCGCCATCATCCGATCCTCGGCATCACACGTCTGCACGCAGGCGGGGACATTGGCGCACCAACGGGCACGCCGATCCACGCACCGGCCGACGGGATCGTCGTGTTCGCAGGGGAGCGCGGTGGATACGGGAACTGCGTCGTCATCGACCACGGCAACTCGCTGGGGACCCTCTACGGACATCAGTCCCGGCTGAACGTGAAGGCCGGAGACGTCGTGAAGCGCGGTGACGTGATCGGATTCGTGGGTTCCACCGGCCTGTCCACCGGACCGCATCTCCACTTCGAGACACGGATCAAGGGGGTCCCGGTCGACCCCGAGACGATCGTCGACTGGCTCGCCGAGGTCGACTACGGCGACAACCAGCCGGGTGGCTGATCCCCGGTCGTGATCTCAGGGCCGGAAGCGTCCGGCCAGGGCGTCCTCGAGCAGATCGACGACTGCGTCGACGGGTGGTGCAGCGCGGGCCTCGATGGACTCGACCGTGCAGAACGCCTCCGTGTGGGTCGCTCTGCCCTGGACGGTGATCACCAGAGACGTGGCCGGCTCGCCGACGAAGCGACAGAGCACCTCGATGATGGGAACCGATCGATCCAGGTAGGTGATCTCGCCGACGTCGTGGGCTGCGTCGCAGATCAGGCGGAACGCTTCGTCCGGGGGAAGACCGATCGCGACCGTGTCGCCCTCCAGGCGTTCCACGTTCACTGCTTCGGGCAGCGGACCCGGTACCGCGTCGCGACGTCGGGTTCGGTCGGTCGGGTGAGGCACCTCGGTGCCCGTGCGCTCGTCGTCGGGCCCGGGGGATGGCTCCATCAGCAAGCGGTAAGCGTCGATCAGGACTCGTGCCGCGGTCCCGTCGTTGCCGTCGACGTCGGGGTGTTCGGTCCGGATACGGCTCCGGAATCGGCGGCGGACCTCCGCAGGCTGGGCGTTCTCCGACAAGCCGAGGATCTTCGCGGCATCGGATCGGTTCATCTCAGCCGGTCGCGAACGAGGTGAGAAGATCGACGAAGCGAAGCGGGTCCTTGGCCCCGCACATCTCCCGAGCCGAATGCATCGAGAGTTGCGCGACCCCGACGTCGACGGTCCTGATCCCCAACCGTGCGGCGGTCAGCGGACCGATGGTGGACCCACAAGGCTGATCGTTCCGGGAGACGAAGAACTGGTGGGGCACGCCTGCGCGGCGCGCTGCGTCTACGACGATCGCAACCGTCTCCGCGTCGCTCGCGTAACGCTGGTTGGCGTTGACCTTGATGACCGGGCCGCCGTCGAGCGATATCGGGTGGCCGGGGTCGTGTCGCTCGGGGAAGTTCGGGTGGGTTCCGTGGGCCCCGTCGGCGGACAGACAGACCGACCGTGCCAACGTCGAAAGGAAAGACGCCCGGTCACCTCCTCTGGACAGGACGACCTGTTCCAACGTGGTTCCGAGCAGGGTCCCGTCGGCTCCGGTCGCCGAGGTCGAACCCACTTCCTCGTGGTCGAACATGCACAGGACAGGCGTCGATTTCGAGTCGGCGGTTCGGTCGGCGCATCGCACGAGAGCTTCGGTCCCGGCCCAGCAGGACAGCAGGTTGTCGATCCTCGGAGCGGCCAGGAACTCGCCGGCGGCACCGAATCGGCTCGGAGGCGTCAGGTCGTGAAGCATCGCGTCCCACGCCATCACCTCCTGTCGCGTCGCACCCACGCGGCGAGCGAGGAAGCTCTGGAAGTCGGAGTCGTCGCCGGCGGCCAGACCCCACACCGGATTCAGGTGGACCTGAGGGTTCAGCTTCAGTCCGACGTTGTTGACGTCGCGGTCCAGGTGGATGGCGAGTTGCGGTACTCGGAGCAGCGGCTCGTCGACCCTGAAGAGCCGCGTGACCAGGCCTTCGGTCGTGGACAACACGACACGCCCGGAGATGCCGAGATCACGGTCCAGCCACGAGTTCCACAGCGCGCCGCCGTACACCTCCACGGCCAGTTCACGGAAGCCGGCCGAACGGAGGTCGGGATGCGGCTTGACGCGGAGGTTCGGGCTGTCCGTGTGGGCACCGATCACCCGAAAGGGCTGGTCATCGTGTCCGTCCGCGGCGATCCACGCGACCAGCGAGCCACCCCGAACCCAGTACCGGGAGCCTCGTGGGTCGGGATCGGACAAGGACGGATCCCAGGGCGTGAACCCTGCCGCGGAGAGGCGGCGAACCGACTCGGCCACGGCGTGGTACGGCGAGGGGGAACTCTCGATGTAGGCGAGCAGGTCGGTCACCTCGGTCACGGAACGGGAGGTTACGGGGTTGCGGCGGTGACGTTTTCCTTTCGTGGTGTCAGAGGTCCCTCAGGTAGGATCGACACACCTGCGAGTAGGGCCAACGGCGTCCCCTGAGCAGTTCCCACCCGATTCGTTGGAGGAACCGACGCCGATGACCACGACCACGCCGCCCGCACAGGGCCTCTACGACCCCGCGTTCGAACACGACGCCTGCGGGGTCGCGTTCGTGGTCGACATGCACGGTCGCGCCAGCCATGCCCTGGTCGAACAGGGGATCAGCGCCCTGGTCCACCTGGACCACCGCGGTGCGTCCGGAGCGGAGAAGACGACCGGTGACGGGGCGGGAATCCTCATCCAGGTTCCGGACGCCTTCTACCGGGCCGTCGTCCCCTTCGAACTGCCCGAAGCCGGCCGCTACGCGACCGGCATCGCCTTCCTGCCCGGTGACGACGAAGCGGTCGACGCCGCGGTGGAGGCACTGGAGAAGATCGCCGCCAGCGAAGGACTCGCGGTCCTCGGCTGGCGCGACGTGCCGGTCGTGCCCGACGGCCTCGGCCAGGGCGCCCTCGGGGCGATGCCAACCTTCCGGCAGGTTTTCCTGACCTCTCCGGACGCCGAACTGAGCGGTCTCGATCTGGACCGACGCGTCTACGTCGCACGCAAGCGGATCGAACACGAGATCGGCTCCGGTGACGACCGCGTCTACTTCCCTAGCCTTTCCTCCAGGACCATCGTCTACAAGGGCATGCTGACGACGCCGCAGCTCAGGGACTTCTTCCCCGACCTGCAGGACGAACGCATCGAGAGCGCGATCGCCCTGGTCCACTCCCGGTTCTCGACCAACACGTTCCCGTCGTGGCCGC
>JAGQSN010000249.1 GCA_020439555.1 Acidimicrobiales bacterium
ACATGGAGGACGTCCACCGGGCCGGTGGCATCCCGGCGTTGCTCGGTGAACTGGACCGCGCCGGAAAGCTCAATCGTGGTGTCCACTCGGTCCATTCACCGGACCTGGACTCGTGGCTGTCGCGGTGGGACGTCCGTTCGTCGTCCCCGTCTCCCGAGGCGCTCGAACTGTTCCATGCCGCACCCGGAGGTGTGCGTACGACCCAGGCGTTCAGCACCGACAACCGTTGGGAATCCCTCGACACCGACGCCACGGCGGGCTGCATCCGTGACGCCGAGCACCCGTGCTCGGCAGAGGGTGGACTCGTGATCCTGCGCGGGAACCTCGCTCCGGACGGGGCAGTCATCAAGGCCGCGGGCATCGACGAGGAACTGTTCCGCTTCCGTGGCCCCGCCAGGGTGGTGGAGAGCCAGGAGGACGCGGTCCGGATGATCCTCTCCAACGAGGTGAACCCCGGCGACTGCATCGTGATCCGCTACGAGGGCCCTGCCGGTGGTCCCGGGATGCAGGAGATGCTGTATCCGACCTCGTTCCTGAAGGGCATGGGACTCGGGCGGGAGTGTGCGTTGATCACCGACGGCCGGTTCTCGGGCGGAACCTCGGGCCTGTCGATCGGTCACATCTCCCCGGAGGCGGCGACCGGAGGCCTGATCGGCCTGGTCGAGGACGGCGACATGGTGGAGATCGACGTCCACGGTCGTCGTATACACCTGGACGTGGCGGACGAGGTGATCGCAGAGCGACGTTCGAAGATGGGGTCGCGTGAGAATCCGTGGCAACCGGTCGAGCGGAATCGTCCTGTCAGCCAGGCGCTCCGGGCCTACGCGGCGATGGCACGCTCTGCCGACAAGGGTGCCAGCCGCGACATCACCCGCATCACCGGCTGACCTACCAGCGCACCCAACGGGGTAGCAGCGGCCGGGCGTGTGCCGTCGTCCGCCTCTAGCATCGTCGGCGACGTCGACGGCGGAGGTCGGGGTATGCGCCGGACGTGGAAGCGTGACCGGATCGGTGGACCCAGAGGGTTCGCCCTGCTTGCCGCGGCAGCAACAGCGATGCTCACCACGGCTTGCATCGAGTTCGAGGCACCGTCGACCCAGAGCATCGACCTACCGACCGGATCTGCGACGGATACGCAGTTGCTGCTGGCGGGTGACTTCGACGGCGACGGACTGAACGATGCGGCGCAGGTCACCCCCGACGGGATCGGCCTGACAACGTTCCGCAACGTCTCGACACCGGTGGCCTGAGCAGTTGCCGAGGCGGCTCCGAACGCTCGGATCCCGTGCACGAGACGAGTCGGGATCGTAAGGTCACCGAATCGTCCTTGGTCGACTGGGGTTCGTCATGAGGTGGCCGGGTTCGAAGCGGCAGCGGCGTAGGCCGAAGGGCCTCCTCGCTGCTGGAGTGGCAGCAACTGCACTGTTGGTGACCGGGTGCATCGAGTTCGAAGCTCCTACCTCGCAGAGCCTGGGCCTGTCTCCCGGCTTCACGTTGACGACGCAGGCCATGCAGGTGGGTGACTTCGACGGCGACGGACTGGACGATCTCCTGGCCGTCTCGTCCTATCAGGCGTCGATGGAGACGTTCGTCCTGTGGTCCAATGGCGACGGTACGGTCACCAAGCAATCGCTCCCGGCCGGCTATTGGGCCGAAGGAGTGGGTGACTTCAACGGCGATGGGATCGACGACGCTGTTATCGGAGGCCCGACTCGCGTTTGGACCGGAGATGGGTCCCAGATGGCGGTCTGGTTCGGCGGACAGGAATCCGAGACTCGGCCACGGGGTCTCACCGTTCAGGACTCGGAACCGCTGCCGAACGCAATCGACTACGACGTCGGCGATTTCAACGGTGACGGCGTTCCGGATCTGCTGCGCGAGACGATCCTCTACAGCTATTACCAGAGTTACGTCGCGTGGATGAACGACGGCGACGCCGGATTCACCGAGGACGGCAGCGTGTCCGCTTTCGGCGTTGAGAACAGCGGTTACGTCATGATCCACCGCGACGGCAGGGACCAGGTCTTCACCTTGGCCAGCTTCGTACCGGGCTGGGTCGATTCGTATCCGGGTGTGACCGGCGCGGTCGTTCTGGGTCGGGGGGACATCGACGGCGACGGGAACGACGATGTGGCTGCGATGCGGGATGGTTGGCTCGTGTTCTACCGGTGGGACGGAACCCAGTACGTCGAGTTCCCGGACTACCAGGACATTCCCGTGGCCGACAGCCCCCGCTTCTTGGATCTCGTAGATCTCGACGGTGACGGGATGCTCGACCTCGCCTACTCGGACGCCTCCGGGCCTCGCTACCTGGGTGGCACCGCGGACGGCGGCTTCCCCTACGAGTCCACCGGGATCGTGCCGACGGGGCGAGCGGTTTTCGTGGATCTCGACGGTGACGGCCTCCTCGACGCCGTTCAGACTTCCGCGGACGGGCAGAACTTGAACGTGTATCGAAACCTGTCCACGCCCGTCGGCTGACCCGAGCGGTCTGCGGCCTGGGTAGGGTTCACCCGAGGATCGGAGGGCACATGGGTGAGAAGGGCAACGATTTGGGCGCTGCGGCCTTTGCCGTGGCGGACGATCCGTCGGTCGCGGACCGAGTCCGTGATGTCGGCACTGCAACTCGTGACGCCGGAATCGGTGTCGTGACCGGCGCTGTCACCGGTGCCTTGAGTGACGACCTGAAGGGTCGGATCAAGGATCGAACCGGCAAGGCCGAAGACGATGAGGAATCCGCGGAGTCGGACGAGACCGACGGCTAGTCCGGCGGACCCGTTTTCCTACCCGGACTTCGGGCCCCGTTCCCGTCTGGGGTTCCGTCTGGAGACGAAGGTCCTCACCTGGGATCTGGCGGTCTTCGCCGTCTCCGACGGATCGACCCGTCCGTGCGCGTACGTGGTTCGGACCACCGACGAGGTCGCATCGTTCCTGGACGCGTTCGACGACGGAGAACTCGACGAGGAACTGGCCGCGCTGGCCAGGAGGCGTCCGATGCGTCGGCTTCGTCGCCGGCCGCGCACCAAACGGGCGACGACAGTGGCGGGAGTCGAGCACGAGTACCGGATACTCGATGGAGACGGACTGCCCGTCGACGCGCGCCATCTTCTGCCATCGCTCGGAATCGAAGGTGTGCACGCGGACCCGACCGACCCGAACGCGTGCAGGGGGAGATGGGGAGGTGTCGTCACCGTCGACGGTGCCGAGATCGAGGTGGCGACGCCTCCCGTACCGATCGCCCCGGGGTTCGTCGACCGGATCGTGCAGCTCACCGAGGTAGGTCGAGCCGAGGTGGAAAGGTTCCTTCCCCCTGGCTTCACGCTCGAGGGTTTCAGCACTCATCTCAACGTGTCCACTCCGACGAGAGGAGATGACCGCCGGGCGCAGTCGCTGGCCCGGACGCTTGGACCCGCCCTGATGGTTCTGATGGACAGACCGAGCTCACCTGGACTGCTCGTGCGTCCCCGACCTGGGCGAATGGAGTTCGGAGCCGAGTACGTGGCCGGTGGCGACCTGGCGGCTGCGCTCGCGTTTGCTGGAGCTGGCTGTGTCATCGACAGACCGGCTCGCCTCGAGCTGCGGCGTCTGGCCGTCCGCCTCGATCTCGTGCCGGCTGTCGAGCGCTACGGCTGGTACGTCGATCGCCGGGCAGCGGGCGTGGACTTGTACGGCCCTTCGGACGACGTGATCCTCGATCGGCTCTACGGCTCACGTGTGTCGGTGTGGGACCACCTGACAGAGGTGTGGCAGGTCATTCGGCCGGCCCTGGTGTCGCGGTCGGCGCCGATGGACTGCCGCTTCGCCGATGCGGTCTCGTCGGGGGACCAGCTCCCGCCCCTACGGCGACTTCACCGAGGTACGGCGTCGAGGGCGTAGACGAGGTCGATCCCGTCGCAGCCGTGGTCAGGGCCGGCCATGTGCGCCTCCCGCTGGTAGGTCACCGTTCCGGTGAGTCGGGCGGGATGTGAGATGCCGTGAGTCGTCGCACGGCCCTGCGGGGTGATGTCGTAGGTGAGACGGGCCGTACCGCACGGTCGATAGTCGTAGGGGAGGTCCATCACGACGTGGAGCGGGCCGTCCATCTTGCGCTTCGTTCCGTCCCCCAACTCCGTTGCACAGGCTTGTAGCGTGCAGCGAACCACGATCGGATAGTCGGCCCTGTACTCGTTTTTGTCACAGGTGGTATTGGCCAGCGCCGGGATACAGCGTCTGGTCCGGTATGTACCTCCTTCGTAGGAGACCTCGATGGCCGACGCCAGGATCGTGGTCGGGGGCGGAGCGGGTTCGGTCAGCGGAACGGTCACCTCCCCAGCCGAGGCCACCTTGGTTCCGTTGCCACCGCTGTCCTGTCCTGTCCGGTTCACGGCGAACGCGGCTGCTGCTGCCAGAACGGTCACGACGATCGCTCCGACCACCAGTGCTTTGCCGCGTGCACCGGTCTCTCGCGCCGGGATCCCTGGACCCGGTCGGTGGGCGTGATGACGTTTGTCGTCTCGTCGGACGGTTCGGCGTCCGGTCAGCGGATCGCGTTCAGGCGGAGTGAGGTCGCCCGGAGAGGGGATCGAACGGTACGCACGCTTCATTTCCCGATGGCCGCCTTGGGGATCATCACCAGCGCCCCTTCGTTCAGGTTCAGGACGCACCCGCCCGCGACGCCGACGTCGTTGGGATTCGAGACCATGGTCCACCGTCCTCTCAGGATCGGGGCGCCCTCGTCGGTGACGGCGATCGTCCGAATGCCGGTCCACGATTCGGACGCGATCGCACCCTTCGGGACAGAGGTCGAGCCGGCATCACAACTGGTCGTGACCCCTTCGACCTGTCCGCCGAGAAAGGCACTGGTTCTCTTCAGCGCCACCCGTTCGCCGAGGACCCCGGGCGAGAGCGCCGCTGCTGACGTCCCTGAGGTTGCCGTGAAGGTCTGTTCGGGAAGCAGACCCCGATTGCCGGGGTTACCCAAGCGCGTCGGCTCGATCCTGGTGACCGTGTCGGACACGAGATAGGTCCCGGTCGGTGATGCCCCCGAGTCGTCGAAAGCTCCGGCCGGTGCTCCCACCACCTTGTCCACCTGCTCGAAGGGAGTGCAACCGGCCTTGGCCGCGGCATCGTCCGACGGACGGTTCTCCGACCTTCTCTCACCGGAGAAGCGAGCCGGACGGGTTCTCGTTGGTGGCTCGTACTGGAGCGTCAGCGTCGTCTTGGAGCGGTAGCCGCCCGGAACCTGACCGTCCTTGGTCGTGCAGTCACCACGTTCGGGTCCGAATGTCTGCTCGTATCTGGCCGCCTTCGAGTTCCAGTTCAGCGTGTAGCCCTCCTTGGCCGAGCCGGTGCTGTTCCCTGTGTCGACCGGGCTGAAGGAGCCGTCGGCGCCGTTCGGCTCCACCTTCAGGGCGCACGGGCCGTTGGCACAAACCGGGCGGATGGAGAGCCAGAGTTCCGTGGCCGATCCGTCGGCACTGACGCCGTCGGATCTCTTCGTCGTCCACCGAACCAGCACCCAGTCCCCACTAGGCCTGCTCCGGTCGACAGTTTCGTGAGGTGCGGTCGAGGAGGTGCCCGAGTCCCTACCGCTGCAACCGGACAGGATCGATCCGACGATCACACAACACGCCAGCAGCTTCCGCACTGCACGTCCTCCCGATTCCCTCGTCGGCGAATGATTGCGCACCGTCCCGGGAATCGCCAGTACCTCGGTCCCCCGAACCCGAAGACCCTGATTCTCAGGGGATGGTTCCGAACCGCCTTGCGAGTGATGCGGTGGTCTGGCAGAGTGGCCGACGATGTTGACGCCGACCGCTCTCGTAGTACTTCGCTAGCGCACGCCGACCACATCTCCGCGTGCGCCCCTCGACCTCCCGAACGGGAGGTCGTCGTAGTTTTCGGGGCCGGTACCGGAACCGACCAGACTGCGGACAGGGCGTGCGCGACCGACCGATCCGCACCCGCAACCACACCCCATGGGGAACGACATGCAGCTCAACGGAGGACAGGCCCTCATCAAGGCGCTCGAGATGGAGGGCGTCGAGGTGATCTTCGGGCTACCGGGTGGAGCAATTCTGCCCGTGTACGACCCGATCATCGATTCGCCGATCCGTCACGTGCTCGTGCGCCACGAACAGGGTGCGGGACACATGGCCGAGGGTTACGCGCACGCCACCGGTCGACCCGGTGTCGCGATGGTCACGAGCGGGCCCGGTGCCACGAACATCGTCACACCGTTGGCGGACGCCTTCATGGACTCGATCCCGATGGTCGTCATCACAGGTCAGGTCCCGACGGTCGCGATCGGCACCGACGCCTTCCAGGAAGCCGACATCACCGGGATCACCCAGTCGATCACCAAGCACAACTTCCTCGTCACCGAGGCGGCCGACATTCCGCTCGCCATCCGTCAGGCGTTCCACATCGCCACCACCGGCCGTCCCGGTCCGGTGCTCGTCGACATCCCGAAGGACATCGTCGATCCGACCAACCCCCGGTCCGCCATGGAGTGGTACTGGCCGTCCGACGCCGAGGTCGACAGTTCGCTCCCGGGTTACAAGCCGCAGATCAACGGTGATCCCGAACTGATCGGCAAGGCCGCCGATCTGCTGATCGCTGCCGAACGCCCCGTCATCTACGCGGGCGGGGGCATCCTCAAGGCGCGTGCCGCCGAGGCTCTCCGGGAACTGGCCGAACTGCTGGAGATGCCCGTCGTCACCACGTTGATGGCTCGGGGCTCGATCCCTGATGATCACCCGCTCTGCCTGGGCATGCCGGGCATGCACGGCAACTACA
>JAGQSN010000250.1:0-945 GCA_020439555.1 Acidimicrobiales bacterium
GAGGGGATCACGTCTCGGCCTCCTCGGCCCAGCGCCGGCACCCGATGAACCCGGCCACGCAGAGCAGGAGCGCGCCACCTTCGATGGCGGTCCAGGTGACGTCACCATCGACAGCAGCCGCGAAGGACCAGCCGAACGCCAGGCCACCGAAGAACGCGAAGCCGTAGGACGCCGCGCGGTAGCCGTTCACGAGGCCACCTCAAGCAGCCACGCCGCGATCTGCGCGTCCGGGTCCGGGTCGTAAGGAGTCGTCAGCACCCATGCGATCGGCTCGTCCGGTTCGGCGTCGCTGTAGTCGAGGCCGGACGGGTCGTGGACGACCTCCCCGGCCTTGCCGATCACGATGTGACCCCACGGCCCCTTCTTCGACGGCACGGACAGCATGTACGGGACGCCGAGTTCGATCGCTTGGTCGAGGTCGCCGGGGAACAGGTCGAGGACCATCTCCTCGCGCAACCAACGCCGCGCCGCCCGCAGGTGCTCCCAAGGTCCCTTGGGTGCGAGGTCGACGAAATGCGGAACGTGCGTCGGGTCCTTTGCGCCGAGCAGGCAGGCAATAGCGGTGCGGTAGCAGTCGCCGCTCGGCTTCTGGTCGGGGACGTGCTCGTGAACCTGGAGCAACTCGGTGTGCTCGATGCCGTGGATCACGGTGGCCTCGCTCATCCCCTCACCTCCAGCTCGTGCGCCTCGGTCAGCACCCGGTACGCCATCCGTTCCGCGTGTGCGCGCTTGGTCAGCACCTCATGGGAGCCGAACACCTTGCGGCCATTCGACGCGACGAGGTGCCAGCGGTGGCCGCCGGAGGCCTTCACGACCTTGACGGTGAAGCGGCGTGCGAACGGGTCCTTCGGTGCCGCGAGCGCGAGCGCGCCGGCCATGCCGACCGCGTAGTCGTTGTTCCGGTACCCCTCCTGGGAGGACCCCACGATCCGACCGTTTCGGGCC
>JAGQSN010000250.1:1019-1543 GCA_020439555.1 Acidimicrobiales bacterium
GTCCCGGGCCTTCCGGTCGTCCTGTTCGTCGAGCACCGCCGAGAGCCGCTGCTGCTGCTTGACGAGCATGTGAGCGGCGATGATCGCCCAAGCGAAGAACGCCTGCGCCTGCCACCCCTGGCGGTTCCACATCGCCATCGCTCCGAAGATCCAGCACGCGGCGTGCGCGGCCATCCACAGCAGCGTCGTGACGCCGGCGTAGTTCGCCGCCTTCTTCAGTTCGACGGTGCTCAGCAGCTCGGGAGGGACCGGACCGTTGCGAGCCGCTGCTCGCCGTTCCCTGTTCACGACACCGCCAGAGCGCCGAGGATCGACTTCGTGGCGGTCATGCCGTACCGGTCGGCGACGTAGCGGATAACCCGCTCGGCGTCACGCTTCGGCAGCGTCTCCAGCGCCCGGATGACGGCTGCGATGGCGTCGATCTCGGACTGGATCGGGTTGGTCTCGACGTTCACGTCCTCGACCTGACCGTCGCGGATCGTGGCGGTTGCGATGTCCTTCATGGCATCTTCTCCAGTTGGTAG
>JAGQSN010000251.1 GCA_020439555.1 Acidimicrobiales bacterium
GCCGAGGAGATCCGGATCAAGCTCTCCGAACTCTGTTACAAGGCGATCGCGTCGGACTCGATCGAGGACAAGAAGCACATCGACCTGTCCTCGGAACCTCTGATCCTCGTGTGCGCTGCGGGACTGTCGGGTTCGAACGCGGACGACGTCGCCAAGGAGGTCGCGATCTACAGGGCCCACAAGGCGACGCCGATCGTGGTCGCGACCGAGGACGAGGATCGGTTCACGGCCGCGTTGCGTGTCGTGACGGTGCCGTCGGTACGGCCCGAGTTGGCGTTCGTCCTGACGACCGTCGCGGGGCACCTGTTCGGCTACGAGGCGGCGCTCGCCATCGACGCGCAGGCCCGTCCGCTCCGTGAGGCCAGGGCAGCGATCGAGCACGTCCTGTCCGAAGTGTCGGCGACCAGCGACGCCGAACGGATGCTCGACGGTCTCCGCCCGGTGCTCGAACCGATCTCGGCCCGTTTCCACGACGGTCTGCGCACCGGTGCCTACAACGGTCATCTGGAAGCGGGCACCGCGGTCCGGCTGTCTTCGATGCTGCGCTACGTGACCGGTCTCGCCCCTCTCGACCTCTACCAGGCCGAGCACGGGCGCGTCGGCACGCCGAGCGTCGTCATCGAGGACACGACTGCCGCCCTGACGTCCGCGATCGAAGAACTGACCCGTCCCGTCGACGCGATCAAGCACCAGGCGAAGACGGTCACCGTCGGCATCTCGCGCAGCGACGAAGGACTTCTCGACGTCGGCCTCGTCCGGGACGCTCTCGCGGCGGGAGCCGCCCGGGACCGCCTCAGCTACAAGGCCTTGCGGACCCTCGCCGGTTTGGACGCCGCGGTCGAGGAGGTCGTCGGTTACACCCGGTACCGCATCGAGGGAGACCTCGAAGCGGGCGACGCGACGATCACCGTCGTCGATCGTGGCGGAATCGCTCGTGACCTGCCCCTGCGCACCGAACGGAACCCGCTGCTCCGGGGTACGAAGCACCGGGTCGCGACCGAACGCAAGGTCACGGTGGCCGTCGGCCGAAGCGACGGACGCCAACTCGTTCTGGTGCCGGAGGTGAAGGGCAACCAGTGCACGGGCATCACGCTGCTGCACGTCCGTTTCGCCGAGCATCTGCCGGCCGCCCGGATGCGTTCGGTCCTGGAGTCCTACCGCAACCGGTACGCGGCGTTGAAGGACGCCGTCACCGAGACCGAGCCGACGTTCCGTGACGACCTGCTGGGTGACCTGAGGGTGGTGGACATCCTCACGGTGCCCGTCAACACGCTCGCCGACCAGTGGCGTTCGGAGGCCGCCGGATGATGGTCATCGCGATCGTCGGTCTGATCGCGCTCGTGATGATCGTCTTCGCCTTCGTGGACAACCGTCGGTGACGACGCCGCCGGGTGCAGTCACTGCGGCGCGGAAGTCCCGGTCGGACGGCTCGTGGTGATCGGCATCGGGGTCGACCTGGTCGACGTGGACCGGATGCGCCGGGCGCTCGAACGAACCCCTGGTCTGGTGTCGCGGTTGTTCACCGAAGACGAGCGCGCCTACGCGGAGGAGGCGCGGGATCCCGCGCCGCGTTACGCGGCCAGGTTCGCCGCGAAGGAAGCCGTGATGAAGGCACTGGAGGTGGGTCTCGGAGCGTTCGACTGGCACGACGTCGAGGTTGTCCGCACCAGCTCCGGTGCGCCGCGCCTGCGAGTCATCGGAGCTGCTGCGGACCTCGCCTCGAAGGCGGGCGTGCAGCACTGGAAGCTCACCCTCAGCCACACCGACTCCACAGCCCAAGCCATAGCAGTGGCCCTCTGAGACCTCTCCACACCGGCGTCCCTGCCACGAGAAACTTGTCGCGTCGATGTCGAGAACCGGAGCCCAGCAACGTCGAAAGGACGAGCAACACGACACCCTCCAGGAGGATCGAACGATGAAGTACCTGCTGCTGAAGCACTACCGGGGTGCGCCCACGCCACCGAACGACGTGCCGGCGGACCAATGGGCACCTGGCGAGTGGGACGCCCACTGTCGCTACATGGACGACCTCGCCGCCAAGTTGCAGCGCAGCGGCGAGTTCGTCGCCTCGCACGCTCTCTCCGCGGAAGGCATGTGGGTCCGCTCCGACGGTTCGGGCCGGCCTCCCCTCACCGACGGGCCCTTCGCCGAGACGAAGGACCTGATAGCCGGGTTCATGCTCATCGACGTCGACAGCCACGAACGGGCGGTCGAGGTCGCGTGCGAGTTGTCGTCGGCGCCGGGTGCAGGCGGTGAGCCGATCCACGAATGGCTCGAGCTACGCCCCGTGATGGGCGAGGCCCCGAACTGCCCGGACTGAACCGTCGCTCCGATGGCTGTCGATCCAGAGACAATCCGGGAGCTGTCTCCGAAAGTTCTGGCCATCCTCGTCGGTCGTGGAGCGGACTTCTCGGCCGCCGAGGACGCAGTCCAGGAAGCTGTCATCCGGGCTCTCAGCTCGTGGGAGAGCGAAGCTCCGTCGAACCCGAAGGCATGGCTGATCACCGTTGCCTGGAGGGTCTTCGTGGACATGGCCAGGGCCGACGTCGCTCGACGAGATCGTGAAGAGAGGTTCACGATCGAACCGACAGGAGGTCGGTCTTCGGAAAGGGACGACACCCTGCAGCTCTACTTCCTCTGCGCACACCCGGATCTCACACCGTCTTCGGCCGTTGCCCTGACCCTCCGAGCGGTCGGTGGCCTTACGACAAGTCAGATCGCGTCCGCATACATGGTGCCGGAATCGACCATGGCGCAGCGGATCAGTCGAGCGAAGCGGACCGTCTCGCTCGTGGGCCTTCGTCAGCCTGGAGATCTGTCCACGGTGATGCGGACGCTCTATCTGGTGTTCAACGAGGGCCACTCGGGCGAGATCGATCTGGTGGCCGAAGCGATCCGCCTCACCCGTGAGCTCCATACCTTGACCGATGACCCGGAGGCGGGCGGGTTGCTCGCCCTCATGCTCCTCCACCACGCCCGGCGCAACAGCCGTACCACCGCGGATGGAGCGATTGTGCCGCTGGCGGAGCAGGACAGGGGAAGCTGGGACACAGAACTGATCGCCGAAGGAGTCCGTGTGCTCCAGGACGCGTTGGCGCGGGACCAACTAGGTGAGTATCAGGTGCAGGCCGCGATCGCCGCTCTGCATGCCGATGCCAGGACCTTCGCCGAGACGGACTGGACACAGATCGTCGAGTGGTATGACGAGCTGCTCCGATTCGGTGACACGCCGATCGTTCGGCTCAATCGGGCTGTTGCGGTCGGGGAGACCCACGGACCCTTGCAGGGCCTTGCGTGCCTGGCTGAAATCGATCCAGGGGTTCCGCGATACGAAGCAGTGGCTGCCCACCTCCACGAGAAGATGGGCGAGGTCGAAACCGCGGCACGTCTGTACGCGTCGGCAGCGCGGACTGCCACGAGCTTGGCAGAGCGCGACCACATGACTCGGCAGGCAGCCCGATTGAACGCCGCCCTTCGGGATATGGAACGGTCCACCTGACCACATGCTCAGGGTTGAGTGCGTGGCCTCACCGGCCTCATGGAGGCTGGTCACGCAGGGTCGATCAGGACTCCTGGGTTGAGAATGCCTGCCGGGTCGAGCGTTGCCTTGGTCGCCCTGAGAGCGCGTGCGAACACGTCGGGACGTTGGCGGTCGTAGCCGGGTCGGTGGTCACGCCCGACCGCGTGGTGGTGGGTCACCGTGGCGCGGTGGCGGGACAGGATCTCCATCGATGCGGCCTTGATCTCGTCCCACATCGACAGTTCCGATCCGCGGTGGGCTGCAGCGATCACGGTGAAGTAGGGGGCTGCCCCGTCCGGGTAGACGTGGGTGAACCGGCAGTTCACGAGACCCTGCGCTCCGGTCACCTCCTGCACCGCCCGTCCGATCTCGGTCCTCACGTCCTCGTAGAGGTCCTCTACCCGGTCCCATGTCGTCGCGGTCTCGAAGGTCTCGACGATCGCTCCCATACGTGCCATGCCGTCACGCACGTAGGGCATGCGGAGGAACGTCGAGCGCCATGCTTCGGCCGCGTCGTCCCTCGTTTCATCCCGTCGCCGCTGCGTCTCCCCGCGTGGTTCGGCGGGTTCGCCACCGTGACTCCGAGCGGTCTCGACCAGCAGTGCCAGGGTGTCGTCGACGGGATGGTGGGCCGACTCGACGCCGAGCACCAGCACCCAGGCACCTGTCAGCGAAGCACCGGACAACCCCGCCTCACCGGGGTCCAACAGGCGACAGTTCGCCGGGTTGAGGCCGGACTGCGCGATCGCGCGCACGGCCGACATCGCACTCGACCCGTCGGTGAACGCCACCGACGTCGATCGGCGATGGCTCGGCCGTTCCTGGATGCGCATCCACGCCTCGGTGATCACTCCGAGCGTGCCCTCGGAACCGAGGAACAGTCGGTCGGGTGACGGGCCGGCACCGGAACCCGGCAGACGCCACGACTCGCTCACTCCGGTCGGGGTGACGACTCTCATCGACTCGACGAAGTCGTCGATGTGGGTGTGCAACGTGGCGTAGTGGCCGCCGGCGCGGGTGGCGATCCAGCCGCCGAG
>JAGQSN010000252.1:0-374 GCA_020439555.1 Acidimicrobiales bacterium
TCGTGGAGGCGGACCTCCTTGACCTTGGCAGGCTGGAGCGCCTTTGCGACGAAGTCCTGGAGGTCCTCGGAGAAGGGGACGATGTCGATCTTCTCGCCGCGGAGCTCGTTGACGACCATGCGGACACGGGCCCCACGGGCACCCACGCAGGCACCGACGGGGTCCACGTTGGGGTCGTTGGACCAGACGGCGATCTTCGTGCGGTGACCGGGCTCGCGGGCGCAGGCCTTCAGTTCGACGATGCCGTCCGCGATCTCGGGAACCTCGAGCTCGAAAAGCCGCTTGATGAGACCCGGGTGGGTTCGGCTGACCACGATCTGCGGGCCCTTGGCGGTCTTGCGGACCTCGACGATGTAGGCCTTGAGCCGGCTGTT
>JAGQSN010000252.1:555-5812 GCA_020439555.1 Acidimicrobiales bacterium
GGCGCTGCATCATCACCTGCTTGAACGTCTGGGCGGCGATACGGCCGAGCGTGGCCTGGTCGGGGGTGACGTCGAACTCGTTGCCGACCGGCTCGCCGTCCTCGTTGAGCTCCTGCGCCCAGACCTTCATCTCGCCGGTGACCGGGTCGATCGTGGCCCACGAGTACTCGTGCGCGTCCGGGAGCCGCTTGTACGCGGACTCCAGAGCGTCGGCCAACGCCCCCATGAGGGTGTCGGTGCTGATCCCCTTCTCCTGGGCCAGCGCCCGCAGCGCTTCCATCATGTCTTCGTTGGTGCTCATCGCTTCGCTGCCTTCTTCTCGGAGATCTTGGAGTTGGACGGGCGGCCCTTGCCCGGCTTGGGGGTTGGACCCCACTCGAACACCGTTCGGGCCTTGTCGATCTGGTCGTAGCGGAGGTGACGGGCGACGCCGTCGGTCAGAAACGTCGCTCCGTCGGCATCGGCCGACTCGACGGTGCCGGTGAACCGACGGTCACCTTCGACGTCGGGGCGGGTCTTGATCGAGACCTTTTCGCCGACGGCACGTCCGAAATGCTCGGGCGTGCGCAGGGTCCGTTCGAGCCCGGGACTGCTGACTTCCAGGGTGAACGAACCCGCGATCGGGTCGTGCTCGTCTATGAGCCGGGAGATCGCCCTGGTCAGGGAGCCGATCGTCTCCAGGTCGACTCCCCCGTCACGGTCGACCGTGACGCGTAGCGTCCCGCCTTGCATCTCGAGGTCGTACAGGTCGACCCCGTGTGTTTCGACCTCGGGGAGAACGAGCGCACGGAACTTCTCGACTGCGTCCATTGCTCTCCCTTCGTCGGTCGTCGGCCCACGGCCGTTCGGCTACAAACAAAGAGCGTGGGCTCAGGCCCACGCCCTGGCACCGAAGTGCGCCGGACGAGCATAGCCGAGGCCGGGCCGAGGTGGTCAGGCGACACACCCGGCCCCGGCCCCGAACCGAGTCAGTAGGCCCGTGACACGACGGCCACGACGCCGTCCTCGTCCTCGCTCCGGGGCACCGTTCCATCGGCTCGTTGGAGGCACCGAACGGTGACGGCGTGCTCGGCGAGGGCCGCTTCCCCTTCCTCGCCGAGGTTCGCCCACGGGATGCGGGCGAAGCCGGTGGCGGCCGCTTCGCGCGCCTCGTCGATGGTGGCGACTTCCGCGGTGCGCTCCTCGAGCCGCCGGGTCGCTTCGGCCAGGAGGTCGTCCTGGATCACCTGGAGGAGCATCTCGACCCGATGAGCAACCTCAGCAATCGGGGACTGGCGCTTCTCACCCGTGTCACGGCGGACGATCGTCACCTCGCCCGCTGCCAGGTCACGAGGCCCGACCTCGACACGCACGGGGACGCCCTTCAGTTCCCAGTCGGTGGCCCGACGCCCGAAGGAGGTGTCC
Source organism: Acidimicrobiales bacterium (assembly GCA_020439555.1). GTDB lineage: Bacteria > Actinomycetota > Acidimicrobiia > Acidimicrobiales > Iamiaceae > Aquihabitans. The sequence goes on from JAGQSN010000252.1 coordinate 1,960, forward strand.
GTCCGGTCGTCGACCTTCACCCTCACCCCGGCCGAGCGCAGTTCGTCGCCCAGACGGCGGACCGCGTCGACGACACCGCCCTCGTCGCGGATGGCGAGCACGACCACCTGGGTCGACGCGAGGCGGGGCGGGATCCGAAGCCCACGGTCGTCGCCGTGACACATGATGAGCCCGCCCATCATCCGCGTCGAGGTACCCCACGACGTCGTCCATGCGGTCTGCTGGGCCCCGGCCGAGTCCTGGAAGCTGATGTCGAAGACCTTGGCGAAGTTCTGGCCCAGTTCGTGGCTGGTACCCATCTGCAACGCCTTGCCGTCGCCCATCATCGCCTCGCACGCGAGCGTGTTCGTCGCCCCGGCGAAGCGTTCCTGGCGGGTCTTACGGCCGACCAGGACGGGCATGGCCAGCACGTTCACCATGAAGTCCCGGTACACGTCGAGCAGGATGCGGTGCGCGTAGGCGGACGCGTCGGCCTCGGAGGCGTGCGCCGTGTGGCCCTCCTGCCAGAGGAACTCGCTCGTGCGCAGGAAGATCCGGGTACGCAGCTCCCAACGGACGACGTTCGCCCACTGGTTCAACAGCAGCGGCAGGTCACGGTGGGAGTTCACCCACTTCGCCATGAACTCACCGATCACCGTCTCGCTGGTGGGCCGCACCACCACAGGCTCTTCCAGCTCCTTACCCCCGGCGTGGGTGACGACTGCCAACTCGGGGCTGAAACCCTCGACGTGTTCGGCCTCGCGGGTCAGGTAGCTCTCGGGGATGAACAGCGGGAAATAGGCGTTCTCGGCGCCCGCCTCCTTGATGCGGGCGTCCATCTCGGCCTGCATCCGCTCCCACAGCGAATACCCGTAGGGGCGGATGACCATCGTGCCCCGCACCGGCCCGTTGTCGGCCAGTTCCGCCTTGGCCAGAACGTCCTGGTACCAGCGGGGGAAGTCTTCGGCCTGAGGGGTGAGTACGGGAGCCTTCGCCATAGTCAGGCGAGAGTACCGGCCACCCCCTCCCGTCCCGGCACCCGATTCGCGTTTCCCCTGTGGTTCTGCACCGCCCCTGGTGCAGAACCACAGGGGAAACGCCGAACGTGCAGGTCAGGGCTATCGGATGACTAGGAAGTAGTAGCCGGATCCGCCTATGGCGGCGATCGTGCCGACCCACATCGCCGCTTGGAGCCACGCCGGTTGCTTCTTCAACTCGTCGAGCTTCGCCCGCTTCTTCACGTACTCCAGCAGGCGTTCGGCCCACACGAGTTCACGCGCGAGAAGGCCGAGTCCGACGATGATGCCCACGATCCCCGGGCCAGGGAGGATCATCATGACGAGGCCGGCGATCAGGATCGCGAAACCGACGATGATCGTGCCGATACGGAGGAATACGTTCCGACGAGCCTGCTCGACGGTCTTCTCCTGATGACCGGTCGCCAGTTCGGCGCTGATCGCCGCCTCGCGCAGCACCACCTTGCGGTCCACCGGGGACAGATCCCGGAAGCTGGTCGGCTTCGGCAGGCTCTCGGCGGAACCGGACGTCGCGTTGTCGGCCATGACTCAGTCTGACAGAAGCAAACAGCACCGACGGGCGCGACGAATCCCGAGGCCAAGTCATCTGGCGGCACCCGGAGGACTCATATGCATCAGATCAACCTGACGGGCGGCCGATCGCTGCCCGAAAGATGTATCGATCGACAGACGGGCGCCTAGCCCGTGAAGTTCGCGACTCCGGTCACCGGTTCAGCTTCGGCGGCCGAAGCGGTCGGGCTCGCCACAACCGGCGGTGCGCCGGCAGCCGTGACCGGGGCCGGGGCCACAGTCGTCGTGGTGGGAGCCACACCTGCGACCGTTCCGATCGCGTAGTAGTAGCCGAACACGAGGTTTCCGGACTCGTCCAAACACTGACCACGCGCAAAGTACGCGCTACCTGCCGGCCCATCGGCCGGAATGGTGACCGTGGTGGACCACGGCCCCACCGCGGTGACCTCTACCGACCCGCTGTCGACCACCACCCCCGGCGATTCGTAATAGAACACCGGCCCGTCGTCGTCGTTGGTTTCAGGCACCAGGGGCGAGCGCACCAGTTCCCACGTCGCCGTGCGGGTCTCGCCGTCCACACCGCAGTACATGTCGAACGTGTCGTCCTCGGACAAGGTCACCACAGATCCGGGTTCGGTGCGCGTGGGCGAGAGCTCGAGAGCCGGAGCGGCATCTCCTGTCGCCGGCTTCGCCCAGCCGGAAATGGCCACGGTCATCGACGCCGCGACAACCACCGAGATCGTCACCCACCGACACCGCACGACTCTCGATCCGTACATCGACACTCCGCTCCAATTCGATGCTGGTGCTGAAGGCTATGCGAGTTCGGAGCTTCCCGCCTCGGAACTGGCCGATGACGACCCCCGCGTCGGGGTCAGGATTCGGCGAGGTGGCGGCGGATCAGTTCGACCCGTTGTTCCGAGGCGTTGGCATCGAGGCCCTTGTCGTCGAGCAGGGCGGCCCTGTCAGCCTCGGCTTCTGCCGCCGCGCCGGCGTCGGCCTTCGCCAACGCTGCTTCGACGCCGTCGTCGCGGATGAGTTCGGCCCATTCGACGAGCGCCGAGACCATCTCGGCCTCGGGCACGACCTTCACGACCTTGCCCTTCACGAACAGATGGCCCCGGCGGCGTCCGGCTGCGATGCCGAGATCCGCGTCCCGCGCTTCGCCCGGCCCGTTCACGACGCAACCCATCACGGCAACCTGGATCGGAAGCTTCAGGTCGTCGAGGGCCTCCTGGGCGTCACTCGCGACCTTGATGACGTCGACCTCGGCGCGCCCGCACGACGGGCACGCGATCAGGTCCAGGCCCTTGCGCTCCCGCAGCCCCATCGCTTCCAGGAGTTGGCGACCGGCACGGGCCTCCTCGACCGGATCTGCAGTCAGCGAATACCGGATCGTGTCCCCGATCCCTTCCGCGAGAAGGGCAGCGATCCCGGCCGTCGCCTTCACCAGACCCGCCGGTGGGGGGCCGGCTTCGGTGACACCGAGGTGCAGCGGGTGGTCCGTCACCTCGGAGAGCTGGCGGTACGCCTCGATCATCAAAGGGATGTTGGAGGCCTTCACCGAGATCTTGATCTGGTCGAAGCCGACCTCCTCGAAGTAGGCCATCTCGATCTGGGCGGACTCGACCATCGCTTCGGGGGTGACCTTGCCGCCGTAACGCTGGTACAGACGTTCATCGAGAGAACCGCCGTTCACCCCGATGCGGATCGGCACGTTGCGGTCACGGGCCTCGGTCGCGATGAGCTTGATGTGCTCGGGTCGACGGATGTTTCCGGGGTTGAGGCGCAGGCAGTGCACACCTGCGTCGAGCGCGGCGAGGGCCATGCGGTAGTTGTTGTGGACGTCCGCGACGATCGGCACCGGGGACCGGGGGACGATGTGGGCGAGCCCGGCAGCAGCATCGGCGTCGTTGCACGTGCAACGCACGATGTCCGCCCCTGCTCCGGCGAGCGCGTAGATCTGCTGGAGGGTGCCTTCGACATCCGCGGTCTTCGTCGTCGTCATGGACTGGACCGAGACCGGCGCGTCGCCACCGACCGACACCGGGTTCGACCGGTGGGCGAGGGTGATCTGTCGGGTGCGGCGGCGTTCGGCCAGCTTCAGGGATTCGTCGTTCATGTCAGAGGGTTGGCCAGGTCCAGCCATAGAGAAGTGATGAAGAGCATGCCGAGCAACGCGACGACCACGTAGGTCACCGGCAGCAGGCGGGCGACGTCCGTGAAGTAGCGGCGCTTGTGGAGGCGCCGTTCCTGGATACGTTCGTACACGGCGATGACGACGTGACCGCCGTCGAAGGGCAGCATCGGGAACAGGTTGAACACCC
>JAGQSN010000253.1 GCA_020439555.1 Acidimicrobiales bacterium
CCGGATCGACGCCGGTTCCGACCACTCGGGAAACCCCTGCTCCGCAGGGGTTTCTTGCTTCCCGCGCCCCCGCCGGAAGCCACTGGTCGCTCATCTGCCGAGAGCGTGCACAGCCTGCGGGGATTCCTGGATGACGGGCGGGGGTAGGGTTCGATCTCCGGCTCCACAGGACTTCGCCTTGACCGACCCCCTGATCACCGATGGACGCACCGCTCGCCGCGAACGCAACCGCACCGCCGTTCTCGACGCCGTGCTCGAACTGTTCGGGGAGGACCAGACCTATCCGACACCCGACGAGGTGGCCACCCGTTCCGGCGTTTCGCTGCGTTCGGTGTACCGGTACTTCGACGACCGGGAGTCGCTGGTGCGTTCCGCGATGGAGCACCACTACCTGCGCATCCATCACCTCTTCGACCTCGATGTCGGGCCGGCCGACCCGCTCGAACGGCGGATCGACGGCCTCGCCGCACAGCGACTGCGGCTGTTCGAGGAGGCCGGCCCGGTGTTCCGCGCAGCCATCGCCCAGGCGGAGAACAACGAACTGATCAAGGCTCGGGTGCTCGACCGCCGCGCTCTCCTGGTCGAGCAGGTGCACTCACTCTTCGAACCCGAGTTCGCCGCGCTCGGACCGAGCGGCCCGTACGTGGAGGCTGCCGTCGAGGTGATCACCGGGTTCGAGTCGGTCGACCACCTGCGGCGCTTCCGGGGCCTGTCGGTCGACGAGACGATCAAGGTGCTCGTCGAGGCGACGGGCGCGCTCCTTCGCTGAGAGACCTCGGATCGACAGCCCGCCGAGAAGCGGGTGACAGATCGAAGGGAGCGGTCTAGGATCTATTGACACATCAAGTGTCAATAGATCGGGTGGCTCCGTGAGCGAACGAGACAGCTTCCAGGGACGGATCGAGCGCTACCAACGAGACTCGACGCCGTGGTGGCCCGAACCGAAGCGGCCCTCCACCGGTGCACCGAACGTGATCGTCGTCCTTCTCGACGACACCGGCTTCGCCCACTTCGGCTGCTACGGCTCCGCGATACCCACACCGAACATCGACCGCCTGGCAGCGGAGGGGCTGCGGTTCACGAACTTCCACGTCACCCCCCTCTGCTCACCGACCCGCGCAGCGCTGCTCACCGGCCGGAACCACCACACCGTCGGCATGCGCGGCCTGTCGAACTTCGACACCGGCTACCCGCACCAACTCGGTCACGTCAGCGACCACGCCGCGACGATGGGCGAAGTCCTCCGGGAAGCGGGCTACGCGACCTTCGCCGTCGGCAAGTGGCACCTCTGCCCGATGGAGGACGCTTCCGCGGCGGGCCCGTTCGACCAGTGGCCGCTCCAACGGGGCTTCGACCGCTATTACGGCTTCCTCGACGGCGAGACCGACCAGTTCCATCCGGCGCTCGTCCACGACAACCACCACGTCGACCCACCGGCGACCGCCGAGGAGGGCTACCACCTCACCGAGGACCTCGTCGACCGGTCGATCGGTTTCATCCACGACTCCGTCTCCGTACGGCCCGACCGGCCGTTCTTCTTGTATCTCGCCCTCGGAGCGACCCACGCACCCCACCAGGCACCCGCTGAGTACCTGGCACGCCACCGGGGCCGCTACGACGAAGGCTGGGACGTCGCCCGGGAACGGATCCACGCACGCCAGTTGGCCGAGGGGATCATCCCGGAAGGCACCGCCCTGGCGCCGCGCAACCCCGGAGTCGAACCCTGGGAGGGCCTCTCCGATGCCGCACGCAAGCTCGCCATCCGACTCCAGGAGGCCTACGGCGCGTTCCTCGAACACACCGACGCGCAACTCGGTCGCCTGTTCGACGACCTGGCCGCCCACGACATCCTCGACGACACGCTCGTGATCCTGATGTCGGACAACGGGGCCAGCCAGGAAGGTGGACCGTTCGGGGTGCTCCACGAGATGAAGTACTTCAACTTCCTCGGCGAGACACCCGAGGAAGCGCTCGAGCGCATCGACGACATCGGCGGACCGCACAGCCACACCAACTATCCGTGGGGTTGGGCGCAGGCCGGTAACACCCCGTTCAAGTGGTACAAGCAGAACACCCACGAAGGCGGGGTCCACGTGCCGCTGATCATGCGCTGGCCGACCCGGATCCCGGCCGCCGAGCAGGGGACGACGAGGGACCAGTTCCACCACGTCAACGACATCGCCCCGACCGTCTACGAACTCACCGGCGTCACCCCGCCGACGACCTACCGGGGCCGCGACCAACTGCCGATCACCGGGACGTCACTCGCGTACGCCATCGAAGACGCGTCGGCCCCCACCACCAAGGCCGTCCAGTACTTCGAGATGATGGGCCACCGCGCCATCTACGCGGATGGCTGGAAGGCGGTCACCCGCCACCAGTCGGGCGTGTCGTTCGACGACGACACGTGGGAGCTGTACCACGTGGCCGAGGACCGCTCGGAGTGCAACGACCTCGCCGCCGAGCTGCCCGACAAGGTGGCCGAGCTGGTGGCCCTGTGGTGGGAGGAGGCCGAGGCGCACGGCGTGTTCCCGCTCGACGACCGGACCATCGAGCTCTTCGGCATCCGCTTCGAGGACCACTCACCGCACCCGCCCAGCCGGCACTACACCTATCGACCGCCGATGTCGGCCATGCCCGCCCAGGTGGGGGCGGCCATCGGCGGTCGAAGCTGGGACCTCGAGGCCAAGGTCGACCGGCCCGAGGGCACCGGGGGCGTGATCTACGCCGCTGGCTCCCAGACGTCGGGGCTCAGCGCTGTTCGTCCAGGGCGGCCGGCTGGTGTTCGACTACAACTGCTTCGGCGACCACCACGTGGTCGAGAGCAACCGGCCGGTTCCCGACGGCCCGAGCCGTCTCGGCGTGTCGTTCCGCAAGCGGGCGTTCGGTGATCTCGGTCGCTCCGGGGCGGACGCGACGATCAGCATCGCCGGGGAGCCCGTGGGTGAGGTTCACGTTCCGTTCGCGATGTTCGTGATGTCGAGCCTCGGACCGAGCATCGGCCGCGATGACGGCTCACCGGTCAGCGACCGTTACCAAGGCAGCTTCCCGTTCACGGGCCGCCTGCACGAGGTCACCGTCGAACTCGTCTCGAAGCACCGACCCGCCGGCGCCGGCGACGACGAGGCCACCGGAGAAGAACGAGCCGCCATGGGACGGCAGTAGCCGACACCCCCCCCCAACCGACCAGCCGACCACCGGAGCCGAGGAGACCCCCATGCAGATCTACCGCACCCCCGACGAATCCTTCGAGAACCTTCCCGACTTCGACTTCGAACCGCACTACGCGGAGGTCGACTCCGGCGACGGTGCGACGATCCGCGTCGCCTACGTCGACGAAGGCCCCGCGGAGGCCGCGCCGGTCCTGTGCCTGCACGGCGAGCCGTCCTGGAGCTTCCTGTACCGCAAGATGATCGGCCCGCTCGTCGACGCCGGCCACCGCGTCGTCGCACCGGACCTCGTCGGTTTCGGGCGCAGCGACAAGCCCACCGCCCAGGACGACTACACGTACGCGCGACACGTCGACTGGATGCGTCAAGCACTCTTCGACCGGCTCGACCTGCGCGACATCACCTTCTTCGGTCAGGACTGGGGAGGCCTCGTCGGGCTCCGCCTCGTCGCCGCCGAACCGGACCGCTACACCCGGGTGGCCATCGGGAACACGGGCCTGCCCACCGGACACGGCGCAGCGAGCGAGGCGTTCCTCAACTGGCAGCGGTTCTCTCAGACCACCGAGCACTTCCCGGTCGGCATGATCATCAACGGCGGCACGACCAGCGACCTGTCCCCCGAGGTGATCGCCGCGTACGACGCGCCGTTCCCCGCGGAGGAGGCCAAGGCCGGCGCACGGATCTTCCCGACCCTCGTGCCGACCACGCCGGACGACCCCGGCGGCATCGACAACCAGGCCGCGTGGACCGTGCTCGAGACCTTCGACCGCCCGTTCCTGTGCTGCTACAGCGACAGCGACCCGATCACCAAGGGTGGCGACGCACCGTTCCTGGCGAAGGTCCCGGGCGCCCAGGGTCAACCGCACACGACGATCGAAGGCGGAGGGCACTTCCTCCAGGAGGACCGTGGCCCCGAACTCGCCGCGGTGCTGATCGACTTCATCGCCTCCACCTGAGCGCACGGCTGGCCGGCGGCGGTGGCCCCACGGCTCACCGGTAGTGTTCGGTGCGATGTCAGAAGCAGCCGCGCCGTTCACCCCCGAGATCGTCTCCGCCGTCACGTCGCACATGAACAACGACCACCCGGAGGACAACCTGCTCATCGCCAGGTCCCTCGGCGGGCTCCCCGATGCGACCGCCGCGACGATGGCGACGATCTCCCCGGAGGGTGCGACCTTCCGGGCCACCGTCGACGGCGTGGAGCAGGACGTGACGGTCCCGTGGGCAGTCGAGGTCACCGAACGGGCGACCATCCGTCTCGAGGTGGTCCGCATGTACAACGAGGCGTGCGCCGCCTTGGGCGTGACACCGCGGACCGCCGAGGAGCACTGATCGTGCCCACCGCCGTACCCGCGGGGTTCGCATGCCGAAGGTGATCGGCGGCTCGCTGAAGTCCCACCGCGAGCACGTCACAGCCCAGATCTACGAGGCCGTCGGCAAGCTCCTCTACGAACGTGGCTACGACGCGTTGAGCCTCGCCGACGTGGCCGAGGCGTGCGGCATGGCCCGGACGGCCATGTACAACTACTTCCCCGACAAGGCAGCCCTGATCGTCGGGTACGCCACCCACGAGACCGAGCAGTACCTGGAGCGGCTCGACGCGGCGCTCGGTCCGATCGACAACCCCGTCGACCAACTTCGCACCTACATCCGCTTCCAGCTCGAGTACTTCTCCGGGAATCACCTCCCGCCCGGCCCGGCCCTGAGGCTGCTGTTGCCCGAAGGAGCGGCCGACGGGGTGATGGCCCACGTCCACACGCTGGAGGACCGCCTCCGCCACATCGTCGTCACCGGTGGCGAAGAGCGCTACCTCTCCGTCGACGACGTACCGTCGACGGTGTCACTGATCTCGGCGTGCATCAGCCGAGCCAGTTCGTTGGCAGGTTCTGGAGCGGACCTCGAGGAGACCGTCCGTTCGACCGAGACGTTCGTCCTCCGGGCGGTAGGCGCGAGCCTCGACGCCGAAGGCCGACCACGCCGTCTCCGCCGCCGCTGACCCCCTCTGACCAGGCGCGATTCGTTTCCCCTGTGTTTCTGCACCGCCGTTGGTGCAGAAACACAGGGGAAAGCGGTCGAAGGGCTCCGGTCAGGCGGTGCGGCGGCGGCGGGAGCCGGCGGCCAGGGCTGCGCCCAGTCCGAGCAGGCCGAAGCCGATCAGCACCAGGGGTGCCGAGTTGCTACCCGTGCGGGGAAGTTCACCGGAGGCGGAACCCGCACCCGTGCCCGTTCCGTCCGTGGCGCCGCCGGTGTCGCTCGTCGCTGCGAAGCTCACCGGGAGGGTGACCTCGTCGGCAGCCTCGCTGAGCGAGACAGCCCAGGTGCGGACCTCACAACCGTCGGCACCGCACACGGTGTCGTCGAAGTTGCCGACGACATGCAGCTTCACCTCGAACGCACCGGCCTCGGCGGCTGCGGTGCCGCCCGGCGCCCGGGTCGCTGCCGCAGCGGCGGCATCGGCACCCGAAGTGACCTGTTCGGCGTTGTCGAAATCGCAACGGGTCTCGTCACCGTCGGCGCAGAGCGCGACCACGTAGTCGGTGCCCGGACGGAAGTTCGCACCGGACACGGTGATGTCGTCTCCGGCCGGATCGAGATCGGTCGTGCGATTCGCCTCGATCGAGGCCTTCTCGGCCTCGGGGGCCTTCCCGTCTCCGAAGGTGACCGCAGCGAACGCGTCCTGGGAGTAGTCGCTGCTACCTCCGTTGTGGTCGCGTCGGGTGAACACGCCGCAGGATCCGGGCTCGGTGCAGTCGATGTCCTCGCCCCCTTCGGTCGTGAATGACTTCTCGGCAGTGATTTGGACCGCGAACGTCCCGTCGGCAGGGATCGGGGTCTGCCAGACGGTGTGGATTCCGTCCTGACCTGGGTAGCAGCGGTTGGTCCGTCCCGCCGCGGTGCCCAACTGGCCGGTGGGCTTGGCGCACCACTGGACGTAGACACCCTGTTCCGGGGTGTAGTTGGCGCCCGACGCAGTGATGACCTCACCGTCGGCGACGTCGGCCGACTTGGACAGGGTGAGGGTGACGTCGTTGAGGGTCGGTTCCTCCGGCTCGACGTCCGGTGGCGTGGTGGTCGGATCGAACGTGAGCGGGAAGAACTCGTCGTAGCTGTAGTCCGCGGCGCCGGAGTGGTCACGGCGAACGAACACTCCGCAGGAGCCGGGCTGCATGCAGTTCACGACGTCCGGCGAGGCGAACGCCCCGACGACCGGCAGCGTCGTGCTGAACGCACCGCCGGTCATCGGCGTGGTGCCGGGACCGGGAACCGTTGCGTTCGCCCACACGCCCTGGCCGTCACACGCCGCGGTCCGGCCGGCCTCGGTGCCGGGGATTCCCGTAGGGGCCTTGCAGAGCCGCACGTACACGCCGACACCTTCCGGGTATCCGGAGCCGGTGACGGTGACGGTGTCGCCGGAGGCGTCGAGACCCGTCGTCGGCGTGACGGTGACGTGGCCGGTGTTGGGCACGGTCTCGTCGAAGGTGAGGGGGATGAACTGGT